>OMQS01000064.1 GCA_900313295.1 uncultured Eubacteriales bacterium | reverse complement strand
GAGCCGGTGGTGACGGTGTTGCCCACGGAGGAGCCGGACACCATGCCGCACAGGGCGGAGGAGATGACGGCTACTTTGGCGGGGCCGCCGCTGGACCAGCCGGCCAGACGGTTGGCAAAGTCAATGAAGAAGTTGGCGATGCCGGTGCGCTCCAGAAATGCGCCGAAGATGATGAACAGAACGATGTAGGTGAAGCAGACATTGATGGGCGTGCCGATGACGCCGGAGGTGGTGTAGAACAGCTTATAGACAATGTTCTTCAGAGCATTATAGAAGCTGGGGTTGAAGCTGAACTGGTTATAGAAGGTGTAGACCAGCAGGACGCCCACGACGCACAGGATGGGGATACCCACGCAGCGGCGGCACAGCTCCACGAGCACCAGTATGCCGATGACGCCTATGACCACATGGATGGTCTCGATGCGGGTGGCCAGCTTGATGAGGGGCAGGGCATTGGCGGCAAAGTAGAAGAAGGACGCCGAGCCTACCACCATGAGCACGATGTCGTACCACGGCATGCTGTTGACATGGACGTGGCCTTTTTTGACGGGGTAGGTCAGGAAGCCCAGAATGATGATGCAGCCCACGAACAGGGTCAGCCGCACCTCGGGCAGCGCAGTGGAAAACAGGGTCATATACAGACAATACAGGGAGAAGATGGCCATGATGGCCGTGATGATGATCTTGGGTGTGCCCTCCCAGATGCGGGTGGCAGACTCACGGTCATACTTGCGCATGACTGCGTCCAGATCGGCCGCCATATCGTCGCCGGTGTCGGCGGCGGGAGCGGTATCCACCGCAGGGGCGGAATTGACCTTTTTGTTGATGTCGCTCAAGGGGATGGTCCTCCTTTGATTTGATTGTTCTCGGTAATAGACAGCGAGAACTACGGCGGAAAAGCTCCGCCGTAGTCTTGCTTAATGTATTACTGCGTTAATATTGAGGGGAAACGCACAAATTACTTGTTAAAATATACGTCCTTGGCAATAACGGTCTTGGTGTAGTAGTCGGAGGTCTCCAGCAGCTTGGCGATGTGGTCGTCGTCCAGGGAAACCAGACCCACGTCCTTGGTGGTGGCCAAGTCGGTGATGGCGGTGGTGGGGGCGCCGGCCACGATGAAGGCAGCGTCGATCTTGCCGTCCTTCAGAGCATTGGCGCTGTCGCCGAAGGACTGGTAGGTGGGCTTGATGTCATTCTCGGTGAGGCCGTAGGCACCCAGCACGTCGATGGCATTGAAGTACACGCCGGAGCCGGCGGCACCGATAGACACGTTCTTACCCTTCAGGTCGGCAACGGTCTTGATGTCGGGATCCACGGTGACGATCTGCACCTGCTCCATGTAGAGGGCGGCCACGGTGGAGAAGCCGTCGATCTTGGTGTCAAACAGGTTGGTGCCGTTGTAGGCATAGGCCATGACGTCGGACTGACAGAAGGCCAGATCGGCATTGCCCACTTCCAGCTCTTCCACGTTGGACTTGGAGCCGTTGCCCACAAGACCCACGATGTTGACGCCGGCGTTGTTGGTGGCGTGCTGCGCCAGAACGCTACCGAATGCGAAGTATGTACCGGACTCGCCGCCGGTGACGAAGCGGAGCTTGCGGGACTCACCGGTGCCGGCGCCGGATTTGACGGCGACATCATAGCCCTTCTCGGCGAAGTACTTGGCAGCGCCGGGATGATAGGGAACGGAGGTGATGGAGGCGCCGAACTCGACGTTCAGCTCGCCGTACTTGGCGTGGCTGCTGGTCAGGCTGGAGGCATTGTCGAACATATCGGCGACGAACTTATACACGTCGTCCGCGGACACGTCGTCACGAGCCAGAACGACAGCACCCACAGCCACGGTGGTGGTGTCGGTGTGCTCGAAGGAGGCGGTGCCGCCGTCTTCCTTCTTGCCGCAGGCAAACAGGCTCAGGGACATGACAAGAGCCAGAAGCAGAGCAAAATACTTTTTCATAATAACTCTCCCTTATTTTAATGTATCCTCATTTCCGCCGCAGCGGATCACGATGTAGTTATTGTACCGTACTTTTCGGCGCTTTGCAAGTTATAATTAGGACTTTTTTATTTTTTTTATTACAAAGAATTTTCGTGAAAAAGAAATAGCAGCAGATAATTTCTGAATTGATTTTTTAATTTTGAAAATACGGCTGGAATTTGGCAAAAATAACGGTATATTATTGCAAATATACGAAAAAACAATTTGCGACAATTCCTTCATAATTTTGCAACTGTATGAAGGGAATCCTGCAAAAATGGAGGGCGCGGAAAAGAGGCGCTGTGGGAAACGGGAGAAAAGCGGTATAAAAAACGCAGTTTGGACAATAAAGGGAAGGAAGCAGAGGAGAGGCGGCGGGGAGAAGAGGCGAATTTCTCTTGACTTCCGGCGAAAGATACAGTAAAATACCGCTATATTGCAAAAGACGATGAAGGAGAGCAGTACTCCCACACGGGATGCCCAGAGAGGAAGCGGCCGGTGCGAGCTTCCGTGACGGTGGGGAGGAAGTCGCTCTGGAGTTCTGCCGCCCAGCGCGAGCAAGCGGCAGCGGCCAGCCCCCGTTACGGGTCTTCGAGTGCGGAGGAGCCTCCTCCGAACACAGGTGGTACCACGGACTGTACTTTATGGTTCGCCCTGTTTTGCTGCACGGCAAGACGGAGCGAGCTTTTTTGTTTTGCCGAATACCGGAAAAGGAGAGTTTTTACCATGAGAAGAGAACTGCCAAAGGTCTATGACCCCAGAGATGTGGAGCCGAGGATCTACAAAATGTGGATGGACGGCGGCTGCTTCAAGGCGGAGCCGAATCCCGACAAGAAGCCGTTTTCCATCGTTATGCCGCCTCCCAACGTGACCGGCCAGCTGCACATGGGACACGCTATGGATTCCACCTTGCAGGACATCCTCACCCGCTTTAAGCGGATGCAGGGCTACGAGGCGCTGTGGCTGCCCGGCACGGATCACGCGGGCATTGCCACCCAGATCAAGGTGGAGGAGAACCTGCGCAAAGAGGAGGGACTGACCCGCCATGATCTGGGACGGGAGAAGTTCCTGGAGCGTGTGTGGGACTGGAAGGAAAAGTACGGCAACCGTATCGTGCAGCAGCAGATGAAGATGGGCGCCTCCTGCGACTGGGACCGCAGCCGCTTCACCATGGACGAGGGCTGCTCCAAGGCCGTGCGGGAGACGTTCTGCGAGCTGTATGACAAGGGGCTTATTTACAAGGGCAGCCGCATCATCAACTGGTGCCCCCACTGCCTGACGGCACTGTCCGACGCTGAGGTGGAGTACACGGATAAGCCCGGAAATCTGTGGTATATCCGCTATCCGCTGGCTGACGGCAGCGGTGACATCGTTGTGGCCACCACACGACCGGAGACCATGATGGGCGACACGGGCGTGGCGGTGAATCCGGAGGACGAGAAGTTCAAGCACCTCATCGGCAAGACCTGCATCCTGCCCATTATGAACCGAGAGATCCCTATTGTGGGCGACGAATACTGCGAGATCGGCTTCGGCACCGGCGCGGTGAAGATGACCCCTGCCCACGACCCCAACGACTTTGAGGTGGGTCTGCGGCACAATCTGGAGGTGATCCGCGTCATCGCCGACGACGGCACCATCAACGAAAACGGCGGCAAGTATAACGGCATGGATCGCTACGAATGCCGCAAGGCCATTGTGAAGGATCTGGAGGAGCAGGGCTATCTGGTGAAGACGGAGCCTTACTCCCACAATGTGGGCACCTGCTACCGCTGCCACAACGATGTGGAGCCGCTGATCTCCGCTCAGTGGTTCGTGAAGATGGCACCGCTGGCCAAGGAGGCCATTCGCGTGGTGGAGGACGGCACCATCAAGTTCGTGCCGGAGCGCTTTACCAAGACCTATATCAACTGGATGGAAAATGTCCACGACTGGTGCATTTCCCGCCAGCTTTGGTGGGGGCATCAGATCCCCGCATGGTACTGCGACGACTGCGGGCACATCAATGTGAGCCGTCAGGATCCCACCAAGTGCGAAAAGTGCGGCAGCGTCCATCTGACGCGGGACGAAGACGTGCTGGACACCTGGTTCAGCTCCGCTCTGTGGCCGTTTTCCACCATGGGCTGGCCTGACACCGAGGCCGCGGACTTGAAATACTGGTATCCCACCTCTGTGATGGTCACCGGCTATGACATCATCTTCTTCTGGGTGGCTCGCATGATATTCTCCGGCATGGAACAGATGAAGAAGGAGCCGTTTAAGACGGTGTTCATTCACGGCCTCGTGCGGGACGACAAGGGACGCAAGATGTCCAAGTCCCTCGGCAACGGCATCGACCCGCTGGAGATGGCGGAGCAGTACGGCGCCGACGCCTTGCGCTTTAACCTCATCACCGGCAACAGCCCCGGCAACGACATGCGGTTCTATGTGGAAAAGTGCGAGGCTATGCGCAACTTTGCCAACAAGATCTGGAATGCGTCCCGCTTCGTGATGATGAACCTCACCATCGACAAGGTGGAGCTGCCGGAGAAGCTGGAGCTGGAGGACAAGTGGATCCTCAGCAAGCTCAACACCCTCATCCGCGAGGTTACGGACAACATGGACGCCTTTGAGCTGGGCGTGGCCTCCGCCAAGATCTACGACTTTATCTGGGATACCTACTGCGACTGGTATATCGAGCTGACCAAGACCCGCATGAACGGCGAGGATGAACAGGCTAAGCTGGCGGCAGAGAACGTGCTGTGCTATGTGCTGCAGCGCATTCTGGAGCTGCTGCATCCCTTCATGCCGTTCATCACGGAGGAGATCTGGCAGGCGCTGCCTCACGAGGGGGACTATCTGATCCGCGCGCAGTGGCCCGTGTATCGGCCGGAGTTTGATTTCCGCGCCGAGGAGCAGGCTATGGAGGCGGTGAAGGACGCCATTTCCGCCGTTCGCGCCCGTCGGGCGGAGATGAATGTGCCGCCGAGCAAGAAGGCACAGATGATCATCGTGTCCGACCATGCCGAGGTTTATCGCCTGGGTGAGCACTTCATCAAGCGTATGGCGTATGCCAGCGAGATTACCGTGGCAGACGCTGCGCCGACGGATCTTACGGGGCTTGTGACTGTGGTAACCCACGGTGCTAACGTGTATCTGCCGTTGGCGGAGCTTGTGGATCTGGAGAAGGAGCTGGAGCGGATTGCCAAGGAGCGGGAGAAGGCTGCGGAGAATCTGGCGCGCATCGAGCAGAAGCTCAGCAACGAGAAGTTCGTTTCCAAGGCGCCCGAGGCGGTGGTAAACGCCGAGCGGGAAAAGGCGGAGAAAGCGCGGGCGCTCATTGCCAAGCTGGACGAATCCGCTGCGGCCATGAAAGGCTGATTTTTTCAAGGAATACGACGTTTTTCGACATAAAAATCATATAAATAAATATATAATCACCGTAGGCAAAAGCCTGCGGTGATTTTTTTACAGGATGTGATGAAAATGCAAGTGAAAGCAGAGAGTTTGGATCGGAAGCTGACGCTGCGGCTGAGCGGGGAGCTGGATCATCATGCAGCCCGCCCGCTCATGCAGCGTATTGCGCAGGAGATCGAGCTGGCGCTGCCGCTGGAGGTGGTGTTGGACTTTTCCGGCGTGACGTTTATGGACAGCTCCGGCATTGCCGTGGCGCTGCACACGCTGCAGCAGATGAAGCAGCTGGGCGGAAAAATGCGCATAGCCAACTCGCCGGTGCAGGTGAAAAAAGTGTTTGCGGCCGCCGGAATCCAGAAAATGATCGGAATGGAGGATGTGACATGAAAAGCGAAAATCAGGTGGTGCTGGAATTTCCCAGCCGCAGCAGCAACGAGGCGTTCGCCCGCGTGGCAGCAGCGGGGTTTGCCATGCAGCTCGACCCCACGCTGGAGGAGCTGGGGGACATAAAGACCGCCGTGAGCGAGGCAGTGACCAACGCCATCGTACATGGGTATCCGGAGGGGTTCGGGAGAGTGGTTATGAAGCTGCGGGTCAAGGAGGGCAATATTCTGGAGATCGTGGTCAGGGACTGGGGCGTGGGTATTGCCGACGTGGAGCAGGCGCGACGGCCTATGTTTACCACGGGAAATGACGAGCGCAGCGGCATGGGATTCACGATCATGGAGAGCTTTATGGACACCCTGCGGGTGCGATCGACGCCGCAGAAGGGCACGACGGTGACCATGCGCAAGCGCATTTCTACACGGCTGGGAGAGCGAAAATGAGCGAGGACAGGCTGGCGTTGCTTGATCAGGCGCAGTCGGGGGACAGCGATGCCTGCGGAAAAATGCTGGAGGAGAACAGTGGACTGATCTGGGCTGTCGTGCGACGGTATTACGGCTGCGGGGCGGATCCGGAGGATCTTTATCAGCTTGGATGTATTGGATTTATAAAGGCTGTAAAGGGATTTGACGTTACATACGGAACGCAATTTTCTACTTATGCGGTGCCAAAGATCGCCGGAGAAATACGGAGGTTCTTACGAGATGACGGCCCTGTGAAGGTGGGGCGCAGCCTGCGGGAAAGGGGGCAGAGCATCTGGTCGGCACGCCAGCGGTTGCGGACGGCACTGGGGAGGGAGCCGAGGCTGTCCGAGATCGCTGCGGAAACGGGATGGAGCACGGAGGAGATCGCCACGGCGGAACTGGCCACCGCCGCACCGGAATCGCTGCAGCAGGAAACGGCAGAGGGGCTGACACTGGAGTCGACGCTGGGAACGGAGGCACCGGAGGAGGCGCTGGTGGAAAAAATTGCGCTCCGAGAAGCGATACGGGCACTTCCGGAGCGGGAGCAGGAAACGATTTATTTGCGTTTCTTTAAGTGCATGACACAGGAGCAGGCGGCTCGGATACTGGGGGTATCTCAGGTGCAGGTGTCCCGTTTGGAGCGGAAGGGAGTGACGCATCTGCGGGAGATGCTTCGGGAATGAAGGCGGCCTCGGACTGAAACTCCGTCATGGTGCTGCGATAGCGTTTGGGGAGGAATGTGTTTTGGCAGCGCTCGTTGCGGCGATCCTCGATGGCCACGGTGTCAAAAAAGGCTTTCCAGAGCCTGCGATACTGCGCTTCCTGTTCATCCGGCGGCGCAAGGGTCAGGGAATCGGCCTGCACGATGCGGGAGCGGCCGCCGCTGTAAAGAAGCAGCTCGCCGTGGGTGCGGTCATACAGGAAAAAGGATTCGTTGGCATAGCGTTCGCAGAAATAGCGGCGCAGAAAGGGGAGCACCCGATTTTTCGGCCGGATCTCGGCACCCAAAACACCGCTGTAATCCGAAAAACGAACGAAGCCGCGGAGTTTTTCCAGTTCTCCGGACAGATGGCGAACGGCCTTATACAGGGGGAAGCAGGCGTCATCTGACGGACGGCGCAGAAACTGGGGGCCGTCGGCATAGAGCTTCTGCACGAAGCGGTACAGGCAAGCCTCTCTGTTATCCATGCAGGTGTGAAAGGCGCGGTAAAGCAGGCGGGCGGCGCGGGGAGAGCGCTCGGTTATGCTGCGCAGGATGCGGCTGCTGTGGGCAAGATCGGTTTCAACGCTGCGAACGGAATAGAGGGAGAGAACAGGGAATTCCTCATTGCAGGCAAAGGCAATGGGGAATTCCCTGTTTACATAGCTTTCAAAAATGCAGCACAGGAAGCCTTCATAGCTGCCGTCATATTCATAAACCATATCGATCCAGGACATTTTTTTCACCCCGTGGCGTCAAAAAGAGATAGCTGCTGCGCAGCCGAGGAGGGCAGACTGCCGCGTTCTACGGCCTGCAGTTGGCGGGTCAAGGTCTCGGCGGAGAAGCGAAGACCCTCCCGCATACGGCCGCCGCATAAAATAAAAAACTGTGCCCGCTTGAGAACGATGCCCATTTTGTGCAGATCTCCAAACCGCAGCAGACCGGTGCGGCGGGCAGACAGGATGCGTCGGGCACCGGTGGGGCCGATGCCGGGCACACGCAAGAGCCGATCCAAATCGGCAGACATGATCTCCACGGGAAACTGCTCCGGATGCGTAATGGCCCAGTAGCACTTGGGATCCAGCATGGGATCAAAATTCGGGTGGGAAACGTCCAGCAGCTCTTCGGCACGGAAGCCGTAAAAGCGCAGGAGCCAGTCCGCCTGATACAGTCGGTGCTCCCGCAGCAGGGGCGGCTTTGTGTGCAGGGCGGGGAGCAGAGGGTTTTCCACCACGGGGACATAGGCGGAGTAGAAAACCCGCTTGAGCCGGTAGCGGCTATACAACGATTCCGTCAGATGGAGAATATGGCGGTCGCTGTCGTCGGTGGCGCCTACGATGAGCTGGGTGCTTTGACCGGCCGGAGCAAAGGCGGGGGCGTGGCGGTACTTGACCAGCTCCTCTTTGTTCTGCTGACCCTGCTCCCGAATGAGCCGCATGGGGGATAGAATGGATGCTTTGGTCTTATCGGGCGCGAGGGCGGCCAGCCCCTTTTGGGACGGCAGCTCGATATTTACACTGAGCCGATCGGCCAGAAAGCCCAGCTGACGGACAAGCTCGGGGTTTGCGCCGGGAATGGCCTTGGCGTGGATATAGCCGTTGAAGCCGTACTCCTGCCGCAGAAGGCGCAGAGTCTCGATCATGCGCTGGGTGGTATAGTCCGGATCGCGCAGGACGCCGCTGGAGAGGAACAGCCCCTCGATATAATTGCGGCGGTAGAACTGGATGGTCAGCTCCGCCAGCTCTCGGGGCGTGAAGGCGGCGCGGCGGGTGTCGTTACTGCGGCGGTTGACGCAGTATTTGCAGTCATACACGCAGCAGTTGGTCATGAGCACCTTCAGCAGGGAGATGCAGCGGCCGTCAGCGGAAAAGCTGTGGCAGCAGCCGGCCACCGAGGAGGACGTATTGCCGATCTTGCCGGCCTGAAAGCCGCGGCTGACGCCGCTGGAAGTGCAGGAGGCATCATATTTGGCGGCGTCCGTGAGAATGGTCAGCTTTTCCAGAAGATCCATGTCAGGCGGCGCTGCGGCTGCGGCGAGGACGATCCATCCAAGCCACCAGACGCGTGAGCTGAATGGAGAGGGCGGCGGCGCCGATGATGGAGATGATGCATCCGAAAGTAGTCATAGCTGGTTCCTCCAAATCAAACTTTTGTTCTATGTGGATTATAAATCGAACAGGCGTTCTTGTCAAGAGGAAATCGAACAAAATTTCTAATTTTTTATTTCAGCGGTTGACCGGCCGGAAGATTTGATATAAAATAGGAGAGAAATCATGAGAGCGAGGCCGATATGAACGAATTAGAGAGAAAATTTGTCGCCGCACGCCGCAAGGCTATTGCGACGGATTATCAAAAACTGAATCCCATGCAGCGGGAGGGCGTGCTGACCACGGAGGGGCCGCTGCTGCTGCTGGCAGGCGCCGGCTCCGGCAAGACCACGGTGCTGATAAATCGAGTGGCGAACCTGCTGCGCTATGGGCGGGGCAGCGACACGGAGGAGATCCCCGTCCCCATTTCGGAGGACGAGGTGGCGTTTCTGGAGCAGTATGCGGAGAACCCACAGGAGGAGATGCGGCCGCTGATGCAGTATCTCTGCGCCGTGCAGCCGGCGCGGCCGTGGGAAGTGCTGGCCATCACCTTCACCAACAAGGCCGCCGGAGAGTTGAAGGAGCGTTTGGAGCGGATGCTGGGGGAGGAGGCGCTGGACGTGTGGGCGGCCACCTTCCACGCCGCCTGCGTGCGCATTCTGCGGCGGGACATTGACAAACTGGGCTATGACCGCAACTTTACCATCTACGACACCGACGACTCCAAGCGGGTGCTGAAGGACATTCTCAAGGAACTGGGAATGGAGGAAAAGCAATTTCCCGCCCGCGAGCTGCTGGCGGTCATCTCCAACGCAAAGGGAGAGATGCAGTCGCCGGAGGAGTTCTGCCAGCTGTGGGAACAGCGGGGAGATTGGCGGAAAATAAGGATCGGTAAAGTGTATAGGCTTTACAATAAAAAACTGCGGGAAGCCAATGCGCTGGACTTTGACGACATCATTCTGCACACGGTGACGCTGCTGCAGAGCGACAGAGAGGTCAGAGAATACTATCAAAATAAATTCCGCTACATACTGATCGATGAGTATCAGGACACGAATCATCTGCAATTTTTGCTGGCGGGTCTGCTGACGGGCGGCCACGGGAACATCTGCGTGGTGGGCGACGACGATCAGAGTATTTATCGCTTCCGCGGGGCGGATATTACCAATATACTCAGCTTTGAGCAGCGGTATAAAAACGCCCGCACCATCCGGCTGGAGCAGAATTACCGCTCTACACAAAATATTCTGGACGCTGCCAATGCTGTGATCCGCAACAACGAGGGGCGTAAGGGAAAGACCCTGTGGACACAGAACGGCGCGGGAGATCCTGTGACGGTGAAGACCTGCTACAACGAGAGCGACGAGGCGAATTTCGTGGTGGGGGACATCATGACGGCCTATAATCGGGGGGCAAACTGGAAGGATAACGCCATTTTGTACCGGATGAACGCCCAGTCCAACGCTTTGGAATACGCCTTCAAGCGCAACGGTGTGCCGTATAAGATCGTGGGCGGCGTGAAGTTCTTCGACCGAGCGGAAGTGAAGGATATGCTGGCGTATCTGTGCGTCATCTGCAATCCGGCGGACGACCTGCGGCTGCGGCGTATCATCAATGTGCCGGCGCGGAAGATCGGCGGCACTTCGCTGGAAAAGGCACAGGCTCTGGCTGCTGCGGAGGGGCGCTCCCTGTTTGAGATCGTTTCTAACGCGGGCAAATATCCGGAGCTGAAGAGTGCCGGTGCGCGGATGGAGGAGTTTGCGCAGCTTATCATGGAGCTGCGTACCCTGTGCGACAATCTGGAACTGGTGGAGTTTTACGGCAGGGTTTGCCAGATGACCGGCTATGTGCAGATGCTGCAGGATAAAAACGACATGGAGAGTCGGGGGCGGCTGGAGAACGTGCAGGAGCTGGCCTCTAGTATCAGCGCCTTTCTGGATAACGGGCCGGATGATCCGTCTTTGGCGGGTTTTCTCAACGAGGTGGCGCTGTATACCGATCTGGACGGGCAGTCCGACAGCGACAACTGCGTGACGCTGATGACCATGCACAGCGCCAAGGGGCTGGAATTTGACCGAGTGTATGTCACCGGCATGGACGAGGGAGTATTTCCCGGGAACAGAGCCATGGGGGAGCAGGAGGAGATGGAGGAGGAGCGTCGCCTGTGCTATGTGGCCATGACCAGAGCCAGAAAGAAGCTGACTATGACCAATGTGCGCCAGCGGATGCTCTTTGGACAGACGGAGCCGAAGATGCCGTCCCGCTTTCTGGAGGAGATACCGGAAAAGAACATGCAGTGGATCGGGAAGCCCGAGCCTCGCCGGGCGGCGCAATGGAACGACGACTGGAGCGGCGGCTGGGGCAATGCCGGACAGGGAACGTACCGCGGCTATGAAACGAATAAGCAGGCAAGGCAAGAGCCTTTACATCGAAATGCGCCGGCGGCACCGTCTGCGCCGCTGATGCAGCTGAAGGCCGGCGAACAGGTGCGGCACAGCGTATTCGGCGAGGGAATGGTGCTCAGCGTGCGGCACATGGGCGGCGATGCGCTGATCGAGGTGGCCTTTGACAAGGTGGGCACCAAGAAGCTGATGCTCAAGGCTGCCGGAGCGCACCTGACCAAGCTGTGAGATAGGGAGGAACCATGCAGATACAAGGACTGTCCTGGTACCCGGGACATATGACGAAAACCAAGCGGATGATCGTGGCGGAAATGGGGCACATGGACGCCGTGTGCGAGATTTTGGACGCACGGATCCCGCTGTCCAGCCGCAATCCCGATGTGGACGAAATGACGGCGGGTAAGCCCCGACTGATTGTGCTGAATCGGGCGGATCAGGCTGACCCCAGGGAAACCAGCCGCTGGGCGGCGTATTTCCGAGGAAAAGGCTACGCGGTGCTGGAATCCAACGCCAAAAACGGCGTGGGTACGGCGCAATTTGCCTCCGCCGTGCGGGAGCTGCTGAAGGAAAAGCTGCAGGCCTATGCCGAAAAGGGGCAGGTGGGGCGCGTGGTGCGGGTGATGGTGCTGGGCATCCCCAACGTGGGAAAATCCACCTTTATTAATAAGGTGGCCAAGCGCAAGACCGCAAAGGCGGAGGATCGCCCCGGCGTGACAAGAAGCAAGCAGTGGGTGCCGGTGGACAGCACGCTGGAGCTGCTGGATACCCCGGGCATTCTGTGGCCCAAGTTTGAGGACGTGAACGTGGGGATGCGTCTGGCCTTTACCGGCGCCATCAAGGACGATGTGATGGACATTGAGGAGCTGGGCAGCTACCTTATGGAGTACCTGGGGCGGCACTACGCCGAGGTCATCGAGGAGCGGTACAAGATCGCTCCCGAGGAGGGCGAATCGGGCTATGACCTGCTGATCCGCGCCGGACGCAAGCGGGGTTTTCTCATGCGGGGCGCCGAGGTGGACACCGAGCGTATGAGTCGGGTTTTACTGGACGAGTTCAGGGGTGGCAAGCTGGGGCGCTTTACACTGGAAACGGCGGAGGATGTGAAATAAATGGCCGAAAAAACAGACCTGTGGCAGATCGAACGGGAGCTGATGGAGCGGGGGGCGGAGATCCTCTGCGGCTGTGACGAAGCAGGAGCGGGGCCGCTGGCGGGGCCGGTGTATGCCGCGGCGGTGATCCTGCCGCCCTACTGCCAGATCGAGGGACTGAACGACAGCAAGAAGCTGACGGAGAGAAAGCGGGAAACCCTGTATGATGTCATTACGCAGAAGGCGGTCTGCTGGGCTGTGGCGCGGGTAGAGGCGGCGGAGATCGACGCAACGGACATATTGAGCGCCCGCATGAAGGCTATGCAGCAGGCCATAGACGGCCTTGCCATACGGCCGGAGCTGGCACTCGTTGACGGGAATCGGGATAAAGGGCGGTGCGCCGCCATCACAACGCCGCATAAACTGGTGGTGGGCGGTGACGGAAAAAGCGCCAGCATTGCCGCTGCATCCATTCTGGCCAAGGTGAGCCGCGACCGGTTCATGGCCGGAGAGCTGGAGGCACTGTACCCGCAGTATCAGTTTGCAAAGCACAAGGGGTACGGCACCAAGCTGCACTATGAGATGCTGGACGCCTATGGATTCTGTCCGGAGCACAGGAAAAGCTTTCTGAAAAAATGGGAGGAAAAGCACACATGAGCCGCAGCGTAGGGATATGGGGCGAGGCGCAGGTGGCGAACTATCTGCGGAAAAACAGGTATCGGCTGGTGGCGCACAGCTATCACTGCCGATTCGGGGAGATCGACCTCATTGCCATGGATGGAAAGACCCTGTGCTTTGTGGAGGTGAAGACCCGAAGCAACCTGTCCATGGGGCTGCCGCGGGAGTATGTGAACGCCGCCAAGCAGGAGCGGATCCGCAAAACGGCGCTGTTTTACCTGAGCGAAAAGGAACTGGACTGCCCGATGCGCTTTGATGTGGCGGAGGTCTACCAGAGCGGCAGCGGCGCATTGGAACGCATTAAGTACATAAAAAATGCATTTTGAGGTGATCCCAACTTGAAAATTCCGTATTTTGACGCACACTGCGACACCATATACCGCTGTGAGGAAACCGGCTGCCACGCGGCGCTGGAGATGGGGGAGAGCGCTGAGGAGCAGCGGGCGTACTATGCCGTCTGCGGCTGCCTGCGGGAAAACGGCGGGCACATTGATCTGGTGCGCGGCGGGGGATTCGCAAGATACGCACAGTTCTTTGCTCTGTATTGGGACGCAAAAAACGCTCCGGCGGACGGGATGCTTGCCCAGTGCCGGTGGCTGCATGAGCGATTTTTGCTGGAAATGCGGGAAAACAGCGGCTGCATCCGGCCTTGCCGCAGCGGGGCGGAGGTGGACGAGGCCATCCGACAGGGGAAAATGGCGGCGCTATTGAGCATAGAGGGCGCTGATCTGCTGGAATGCGACGAAAAAAATCTGGAAACAGCCCATGAATGGGGCGTTCGGCTGCTGAATCCGGTATGGAACAGAGCCAACAGTCTGTGCGGCACCAACTGCGAGGAGCCGGAGCGGGGACTGTCTGAGAGAGGAAAAAGCTTTGTACGGCGGATGGAAGCGCTGCGCATATATCCGGACGTGTCCCACATATCCGATGTGGGCTTTTGGGACATTATAAAAACGGCGCATGGGCCGGTGGTCGCCTCGCATTCCAACGCACGAGCCGTTTGCGCCCACCGACGGAATCTGACGGATGACCAGTTCAGAGCCATCCGTGACAGCGGCGGCGTGGTGGGGCTGAACCTGTATCGGGACTTTGTGGGCGAGAAAGGGACGATGGAGGAACTGGTGACCCATGCAGAGCATTTTCTGGAGCTGGGCGGCGAAAAGACGCTGTGCATAGGCGGCGATCTGGACGGATGCGAGGCGCTGGCCGGCGGGCTGCGGGGTGTGCAGGATGTGCCGCTGCTTTACATAGCGCTGCAGGAGCGGGGGTACAGCGAGGGACTGCTGGAGGACATTTTCTGGAACAACTTGCGGAGAATACTGTGAAATGTGTAAACCATCGCGCAGCATTTGCCGCATAAAAAGGAGATCGTCACGCCGGTTTGCGGATCGGCTCACAGCGACGGCTTTTTGATAGATTAAATAAGGAGTACGGTATGGCGTTATATACCATAGGAGATCTGCATCTGTCGTTAGGCTCGGATAAGCCCATGGAGGTTTTCGGCGAGGGCTGGAGCAACTATGTGGAGCGGATCCGAGAGGGGTTTGCGGAGCTGACGGCGGAGGATGTGACGGTGCTATGCGGTGACCTCTCCTGGGGCATGAGCCTGGAGGAATCCCTGCAGGATCTGACATTCATCCACGAGCTGCCGGGGAAAAAGATCCTCACGAAAGGAAACCATGACTACTGGTGGAACACGGCGGCGAAGATGCAGCGTTTTTTTGACGAGCATGGGCTGGACTCTTTGCAAATTTTGCATAATAACTGCATTTTTTATGAAAACGTGGCACTGTGCGGCACAAGAGGCTGGTTTTATGAGCTGGAGGAGCCCGGCAGCCACACGGAGAAAATGCGCAATCGGGAGGCAGGACGCCTGGAAACCTCGCTGAGGGCGGCGGGGGAGCGGGAGAAGATCTGCTTTCTGCACTATCCGCCGCTGTATACCGGCTATAAATGCGAGGAAATGCTGCGGCTTTTGCAGCAGTATGATGTAAAAAAGTGCTATTACGGGCATCTTCACGGCGGCACAGCTCACGCAAGGGCGGTGCAGGGAGAGCGGGACGGAACGGAATTTTCCCTTGTTTCGGCGGACTATCTCCGCTTCCGGCCAAAAAAAATTTTAGAATAACGCAAAAAAGTGTGGAAATTGTCATTCTTTTCTGTTAATATAATAAATTGCATTGATTCGCATTATTAATGCTGAACGGAGGAAAAACAAAATGAGTGTAAAATCCTGTGAGAAACTGGAAAAGAGCAAGGTCGCATTGACCATTGAAGTCAGCGCCGAGGACTTTGAGGCTGCCATCAACAAGGCTTATCTGAAGATGCGCGGCAAGATGAACATCCCCGGTTTCCGCCCCGGCAAGGCTCCTCGCAAGATCGTTGAGAGCATGTACGGCGTGGAGGTCTTCTATGAGGAGGCCGTGAATATTGTCCTGCCCGATGCCTATGAGAAGGCCATCAGCGACGAGAAGCTGGATGTTGTGGGCTATCCCGAAGTGGAGCTGGAGAACTGCGGCAAGGACGGCGTGACCTTTAAGGCCACCGTGGCCGTTTATCCCGAGGTGAAGCTGGGTCAGTACAAGGGGCTGGAGGCGCCCAAGGCCAACGTGAAGGTCATGGCTGCTGACGTGAACGCCCGTCTGAAGGAGATGGCCGAGCGCAACAGCCGTCTGGTGAGCGTGGAGCGCGCCGTGAAGAAGGGCGACACCGCCAACATCGACTTCGAGGGCTTTGACAACGGCGTGGCCTTCGACGGCGGCAAGGGCGAGAACTTCGATCTGGAGATCGGCTCCGGCAGCTTCGTGCCCGGCTTCGAGGAGCAGCTCATCGGCATGAAGGTGGGCGAGGAGAAGGACATCGACATTACCTTCCCCAAGGATTACACCCCTGAGCTGGCCGGCAAGCCCGTGGTGTTCCACGTGAAGGTCAACGAGGTCAAGGTGAAGGAATTGCCCGCCATCGACGACGAGTTCGCCAAGGATGTGTCCGAGTTTGACACTCTGAAGGAGCTGAAGGCCGACCTGAAGAAGAAGATCACAGAGGATCGCAAGACCGCTGCCCAGCACGCCTTTGAGGATGCGCTGATGCAGAAGGTGGCCGACGGCATCGAGGCCGACATTCCCGAGGATATGGTGGTGCTGCAGTCCCAGAAGATGATGGAGAACTTCAAGCAGCAGCTGGCCGCCCAAGGCATTCCCTTCGACCAGTATGTGAAGATGACCGGCATGGACGAGGACGCCATCCAGAAGCAGTCCATGGAGCCGGCTCTGAAGCAGGTGCGTATGGATCTGGCCGTGGCTGCCATCGTGAAGGCCGAGAATCTGGAAGCTTCCGACGAGGAAGTGGAAAACGAGATGAAGAACATTGCCGAGAAGTACGGCATGGATCTGGAGTCTATCAAGAAGTATCTGCCCGCTGCCGACGTGAAGGAGCAGGTCATTCGTGAGAAGGTCATCAAGGTCGTGGCCGACAGCGCCGTGGCCGTGGAGCCGGAGGAGAAGACCGAGGAAAAGGCCGAGGAAAAGGGCGAGGAGAAGAAAGAAGATAACGAGTAATTCGGACTGTTAGAATCACTATCGGGCGGGTATACTTTTGTATTATGCCTTGCAGAGGCAAGGCGCCACTTGAACAGGAGGTATTTATATATGAGTTTAGTCCCTTATGTTGTGGAGCAGACCAATCGGGGTGAGCGTTCCTATGATATTTTCTCCCGCTTGCTCAACGACCGCATCATCTTCCTGGGCGAAGAGGTGAACGATACAACTGCCAGCCTGGTGGTTGCCCAGCTTCTTTATCTGGAAGCGCAGGATCCCGACAAGGACATCCAGATGTACATTAACAGCCCCGGCGGATCCGTGACGGCCGGCATGGCCATCTACGACACCATGCAGTATATCAAGTGCGATGTGTCTACCATCTGCATCGGCATGGCTGCCAGCATGGGCGCGTTCCTGCTGTCCTCCGGCACCAAGGGCAAGCGCATCGCTCTGCCCAACGCCGAGGTGATGATCCACCAGCCCTCCGCCGGCACCCAGGGTAAGGTCACCGACATGGAGATCGACGTGGAGCATTTTCTCAAGATCAAGCAGCGGATGAACCGCATCTTGGCTGAGAATACCGGCAAGACTCCCGAGCAGGTGAAGATGGATTCCGAGCGGGACAACTGGATGATCGCCGAGGAGGCCAGAGAATACGGCCTGGTGGACAAGGTCATTTATAAGAGGTAACTATGTCGGAAAGAAACAAGGAACTGCGCTGTTCTTTTTGCGGTAAGAGCGAGAGGCAGGTGCACCGCATGATCCAAGGCTCCGGCGTTCGGATCTGCGACGAGTGCGTTCGGCTGTGCACATCCATTTTGGAGGACAACTACAACCCGAACGTGGAAGCGAGATTTGAAGCACCGGATCGCCTGCCCACTCCGAAGGAGATCAAGGCGGTGCTGGACGAGTATGTGATCGGGCAGGAGGCGGCAAAGATCGCCCTCTCCGTGTCTGTTTACAACCACTACAAGCGCATTTTTTACGGCGGCGGCGAGGATGTGGAGCTGCAAAAGAGCAACATCCTCATGATCGGGCCTACCGGCAGCGGCAAGACGCTGTTTGCCCAGACTCTGGCGCGGGTGCTGCAGGTGCCCTTTGCCATTGCCGACGCCACAACCCTCACCGAGGCCGGCTATGTGGGCGACGACGTGGAGAACATCCTGCTGCGGCTGCTGCAGGCGGCGGATTTTGATGTGGAGCTGGCAGAGCGGGGCATCATCTATGTGGATGAGATCGACAAGATCGCCCGCAAGAGCGAGAACACCTCCATCACCCGCGATGTGTCCGGCGAAGGCGTGCAGCAGGCTCTTCTGAAAATTTTGGAAGGGACTGTGGCCAATGTGCCGCCCCAGGGCGGGCGCAAGCACCCCCATCAGGAGTTTATCCAGCTGGATACCCACAACATCCTCTTCATCTGCGGCGGCGCCTTCGATGGGCTGGAGAAGATCATCGAAAAGCGCACGGATCGCAAGGGCATCGGCTTTGACGCCATTGTGGAGAGCAAGGCGGAGCGGCAGACGGGGGCGCTGCTCAAGGAAGTGCAGCCTCACGATCTGCTGAAGTTCGGCATTATTCCCGAGCTTGTGGGGCGTATGCCGGTGATCGCCGCATTGGACGGGCTGACACGGGAGGATCTGGTGAAGATCCTTACGCAGCCGAAGAACGCATTGGTCAAGCAGTATCAAAAACTGTTTTCCTATGACAATGTGGAGCTGTCCTTCACGGAGGATGCCTTGGAGGCTGTCGCCGACAAGGCTATCCAGCGCAATATCGGCGCCAGAGGCTTGCGCGCCGTTATGGAGGGGATCCTCACCAAGGTGATGTACGACATTCCCTCCGACCCCACCATTGAGCAGGTGACGATCACTGCTGACTGCGTGGCCGGCAAAGCAGAGCCGGAGATCGTGCACGATGCGGGGAAAGAGCCTTGCGCGGCAAAACTGAAGACCGGAAAGGCAGATGAGGATGCATCTGCACCGGCCTCTTAAATGAGCGATAGGGGAGAGGCGAGGATTCGTCCCTCCCCTTCTTCCCATGCTGCAGATCGCAGCCGAAAGGAGCAAATACCCTATGGAACAAATGACATTGAATATTCCCGTTTTGGCTCTGCGAGGCTTAACGGTTTTTCCGGAGCAGACGACCGGATTTGATGTGGAGCGCGAGATCTCCATGCTGGCGCTGAACAACGCCATGGAAGAGGGAAAAGACATTTTTCTGGTGACCCAGCGGGAGCTGGCTGTGGCGCGTCCCGAGGAAAGCGACCTGTACGCCGTGGGCACGGTGGCGCATGTGCTGCAGATCATTAAAACGTCGGACTCTACCGTTCGCGTGGTGGTGCGGGGCATGAGAAAGGGACGCATCAAGCGCCTGTGGCAGACGCATCCTTTCCTGCAGGCCAACGTGGTGCTGCTGGAGGACGAACTCCCCGTCAGGATGACCAGCAGGGTGGAGGCTGTGATGCGCCAGACCTATCTTCTGTTTGGCGAATACAGGGACATGGTGCCGGAGCTGTCGGACGAGATCGTGGCAACGGTGCTGGATTGCGATGACCCCGGCAAGCTGGCTGACTACATAGGATACACCATCAATCTTCGCCACACGGATCGCCAGCGTATCCTGGAGGAGATGCACCCCGTGAAGCGGCTGAAGCTGGTGACCGAGATCCTGACCCATGAGCTGGATGTGATCTCGCTGGAAGTGGAGATGGAGAAAAAAGTCCGCGACCGAGTGGGGCGCGTGCAGAAGGACATGATCCTGCGGGAGCAGGTGAAGGTGCTGCAGCACGAGCTGGGGGACGACGGCGACGAGGAGATCCAGGAGTATAGTGATAAAATCGAAAAGCTCAAGGTTTCCGAGGAGATCGAGCAGAAGCTGATGAAGGAGGTCGTGCGGCTTTCCAAGCAGCCCTACGGCAGCGCGGAGGCGTCGGTGATCCGCAACTATCTGGATGTTTGTCTGGAAATGCCCTGGGGCAAGGAGACCAAGGAGCGCGCCGATGTGGATAAGGCGCGGGCTATGCTGGACAGGGATCACTATGGGCTGAACAAGGTGAAAGAGCGCATTCTGGAGTACATTGCCGTGCGGCAGATCCATCCGCAGGCGAAGGGCAAGATCATTTGCCTAGTCGGGCCTCCGGGCGTGGGCAAGACCTCCATTGCCATCTCTGTGGCCAAGGCTATGAACCGAAAGCTCTACCGCATCAGCTTGGGCGGCGTGCGGGACGAGGCGGACATTCGGGGGCATCGCAAGACATACATTGGCGCCATGCCCGGCCGCATTGTGGACGGACTCATCCACAGCGGCTCCATGAATCCGCTGCTGGTGCTGGACGAGATAGACAAGCTGGCCAGCGACATGCGGGGCGATCCTACTTCGGCACTGCTGGAGGTGCTGGACAGCGAGCAGAACGGCAGCTTTCGGGATCATTTTCTGGAGATCCCTGTGGATCTCAGCCGCGTGATGTTCATTACAACGGCCAACACGACGGATACGATCTCGCGTCCGCTGCTGGATCGCATGGAGGTCATTGAGCTGGGCAGCTACACCGACGAGGAAAAGGTGGAGATCGCCAAGAGACATCTCATTCCCAAGCAGCTGAAAGAACATGGCCTGCAGAAAAGGCAGCTCACCATTTCCGACGATGCCCTGCGGGGGATCATCAGCGGCTATACGAGAGAGTCCGGCGTCCGTGTTCTGGAGCGGGAGATCGGCGCGATCTGCCGCAAGACGGCGATGAAGATTGCTGCAAATGATGTAAAGCGAGTTGCCATTACACAGAAGAATTTAAGCGAGTTTCTTGGCGTTGTCCGCTATACGGATCCGGCATATCTGCGGCACAATGAAGTGGGCGTGGTGAACGGGCTTGCTTGGACGCAGGTGGGCGGCGAAATTCTGGAGGTGGAGGCCAACGTCATGGACGGATCCGGCAAGCTAGAGCTTACCGGCAACCTCGGCACCGTGATGCAGGAGTCCGCCAAGACGGCTCTGAGCTGCCTGCGCAGCCGCGCCGCTCAGCTGGGCATTGAAAAGGATTTTTATAAAACGAAAGATATACATATTCATTTTCCGGAGGGAGCCGTACCCAAGGACGGCCCGTCGGCCGGTATTGCCATCACAACGGCTATGCTGTCCGCTTTGACGGGGCGGAAGGTGCGCAGGGATGTGGCCATGACGGGCGAAGTGACCCTGAGAGGGCGCGTGCTGCCCATAGGCGGCTTGAAGGAAAAGACTATGGCCGCCCTGCGCTGCGGCATTGGAACGGTCATTATCCCCAAGGAAAATGAGAAGGATCTGGAGGAGATCGACCAGACTGTTCGCCGCAAGCTGCATTTTGTGGCCGTGGAGGCCGTGGAGGAGGTATTCTCCGTGACGCTTGTGGGCGAGGAGGAGCGGAAGAGCGGCGCCTCTGCGGAAAAAATGCCTTTGCTGCCGGTGGCGCCGACGGCGAGGACGGAACTGCGTATTTAAGGAGCGGATATGGGCATCAACTTTAACAAGGCGGAGTTTATTCTGTCCGCTGTCAAGCAGAGCACCTTTATTCGGGACGGAAGGCCGCAGGTGGCCTTTGCCGGACGATCCAATGTTGGCAAATCCTCTGTTATCAACCGCCTGCTCAACCGAAAGAACTTTGCCCGTGTGGGGGCGACTCCCGGCAAGACTACGCAGGTGAACTACTTTCTCATTGACGGCAAGATCTACTTCACCGATTTGCCCGGCTACGGTTACGCCAAGGTGTCAAAAGAGGAGCGCGACCGCTGGGGACGGCTGATGGAGAATTATTTTCAGGAGGAAGGGCTTATCAGCCTGGGCGTGCTGATCGTGGACGCCCGTCATAAGCCCACGGCGGACGACGAGACCATGTGCACCTGGTTCAAGGACAGCGGCTGTCCGCTGATCGTGGTGGCCAACAAGCTGGACAAGCTGAAAAAGAGCGAGGTTGAGCCAAATATGCAGCGCATTTGGGATACACTGGAGCTGCCGGATTCGGCAATGCTGATCCCGTTTTCCGCCGAAAAGGGAACAGGGAAGACGGAGCTGCTGTCGGCCATCGAACAGCTCTGTTCGTGATTAATGCCGCAGCAAGCTGAGCCGTCTGAATCAAATACGAAGATCCCCTATGCAGAAAAGAAACGCACTGCATAGGGGGTCTTTATGCAAAACTGCGCCTGACCGGATCCGTAAACTGAGAACAGGGGACAGGGCATAAAAAACCGGCACCGCCGAAATTGGCGGCACCGGTTACGGAATTACCTTTTCTTTTTGGGCTTGTTTTGCTTTGAAGCCGGATTTTTATCCTGTTTTTCATTATCCAAGTTTTCCAGATCCTTGTATTTTTCCGGATGCCTGGCCCAGTCGATCCGGTAATAGAGCAGGCCAAAAAACAGCAGCGCACCCACTGCGATCACAGCGTAAAAGAAAATTTTCCAAAGCATAGGCCAACCTCCCCCTTTATTATGTTCAGTATACAGCATATTTGGCCGGAAAACAAGAGAATTCTTTTTTCATTCAAAATAGGAGATTTTCTGTTGTTTTTACTGCAAAAGGGGCGTATAATCACCTTATACTAATCCGGCATACAGGGAGGAAAGATCATGTTTACATCTTTTAAGGAAATTGAATCCTATGTTCTTGCGCAGAATATGAAAAAGCGTATTGCGCTGGCCAATGCACACGATGAGCCGGCTCTGAGCGCCGTGGTCAACGCCAAGCGCAGAGGCGTGGTGGAAGGTACGCTCATCGGCAAAAAGGATGAGATCATCCATATGCTCCACGACATGGACGAAGACGAGAAGGAGTATGAGATCATTGACTTTGATGGGGAGGAGCTGGAATCCGCCAAGATCGCCATCAAGCTGGTGAAAGAGGGCAAGGCAGATATCCCCATGAAGGGGATCCTGCAGACCTCCAATTTTGCCCGCGCTATTCTGAACCGCGAAACGGGACTGATCCCCGAGAGCGGACGTCGGCTGGTGAGTCAGTGCGGTATTTTTGAGTATGAGGGGCGCTTTGTGATGATCACGGATGCCGCCATCAACATTAACCCCGATGTGGAGACGCAGATCGGGATCGTAGAAAACGCCCTGCAGGTGGCAAAAGCACTGGGCATCGACTGCCCCAAAGTGGCTGTTTTGTCCGCTGTGGAGAATGTTACCGAGAAGATGGCCAGCACCGTTTCCGCTGCGGAGATCGCCAAGCGGGGCGTGCCCGGCTGCATTATCTCCGGCCCTCTTGCGCTGGACGGCGCCATTTCCATGGAGTCTGTGAAGCACAAATCCATCAAGGATCCCGTGGCCGGCCAGGCCGACATTCTGCTGGTGCCGTTCATCGAGATCGGCAATGTGCTCTATAAGGCCTGCACCTACATTGCAGGGAAGACCATGGCCAGCACCATCTGCGGCGCGTCCTGTCCGGTGGTCATCACCAGCCGTGCCGATACGCCCGACAGCAAGTATTACTCCATCCTTATGGCAGTTCTGCGCTGCATCAAGGGGTAAGCAGTGAATATGAAAAGCAGGAGCAGGCTGAAAATACAGGCGGTTCGCTGCTGTTAGCGAT
Source organism: uncultured Eubacteriales bacterium (assembly GCA_900313295.1). Lineage (GTDB taxonomy): Bacteria > Bacillota > Clostridia > Oscillospirales > Oscillospiraceae > Vescimonas. The sequence goes on along the minus strand of OMQS01000064.1, from coordinate 8,264 downwards.
TACGGCAGTTTTGACGGCAGGGTGTGCAAAAGCAGATGAGCTGACACCTGAAGTATATTACTCTTTATTTAATGCCGATGAGTACACACTTGTTCAGTGAGTTGTATGGATTCGTATAATAATATTTGCAATAATATATACAACCGTGGATAAGAAATGCAGCAAAGAAAATGAGCAGTTCCGATGCGGAAAAAAACCAGCGTGTGTGTGCACAGGCACACACGCTGGTTTCGGTAGACGCCTGTATCGTCAAGTAATTATTGCGGTAGACGCTGCGTCCACGTTGGCCACCTTAGTTATTTTGTTCAGTTGACACGGTGAACGCAGGCATGATATAATCAAGAGGACTTAGGGGAGTGCAGCAGCTCTCCGTTTCTTTGATGCGATCAACTAAACAAAATAAAAATTTTGTTTAGTTCGAGGGATGATAAAACGCGATAATGGAGGTATGAACCATATGGCATTAGATTATCGGGCTGATTCGCCGCGGATACTGCTGGAGTTTTTGTCTTATCACGAAACGGTCAAAGCACACTCGCAGAAAACCGTTGACGAATACTATTTGGATCTGCGAAACTTTTTCAGGTATATGAAGCAGCTTCGTGAGCCGGAGCTTTCTGGCTGCGAGCCGGAACAAATAGATATTCGGGACATTGGCATTGAATTTATTCGATCCATTACGCTGACGGATGTTTACAGCTACCTGGCGTATCTCAGCCGCGAACGTCCGCAGCGACCTAACAGCGAAAAATCATCGAAGGGTTTGTCGGCGGCCTCCCGCGCCCGAAAGGTTGCTACACTTCGTTCTTTTTTTAACTATCTTTGTAATAAAGTGCATTTGCTGCAGGAAAACCCCATTCAGGATATAGATTCTCCGAAGATTCGTAAGACACTTCCCCGTTATTTGACGCTGGACGAGTGCGTTCAGCTGCTGGAGGGTGTGGATGGCCCTAACCGAGAGCGTGATCTATGCATTTTAACGCTGTTTTTGAACTGTGGGCTGCGGATCTCGGAATTGATCGGATTGAATCGCTCGGATATACAGGATGATGCTCTGCGTGTGCTGGGCAAAGGCGACAAAGTGCGGATCGTATATCTGAATCAGGCCTGCAAGGATGCGCTTGCGGCGTATTTGCAGGTTCGGCCGGTGGTTGGCGGCAAGGATCAAGATGCGTTGTTCGTGTCGCGCAATCGGCAGCGCATCAGTCGGGCGACCGTGCACAGCTTGGTGAAAAAGCACTTAGCAGACGCCGGACTGGACAGCCAAAGATATTCCTCGCATAAACTGCGCCATACGGCGGCCACGCTCATGCTGCAAAACGGTGTGGATGTGAAAGCTGTGCAGGAGGTTCTGGGGCATGAGCACTTGAATACCACGGAGATTTATACGCATATTGATAATGAATCACTCCGGATCGCTGCAAAGGCAAACCCCTTGTCACATATTAAAATTAAAGGGAAAATTGATGAGTGACCTGCGCTTTTGAGCCTCTCCCCTCTCCTTTTCGCTCTGTAAATCCATGTGCTGCCAAAACTTGACTTTGCGAGCCAAATGATGTACCATATTTTAAGTATTATATTGAACGGAGGTTTCTCATGAATACGGCTGAACTTTCCAAAATCTGCAGGCAGGTGCGTCGTGACATTATCACTATGACGGCCAATGCCGGCAGCGGGCACCCAGGCGGCTCGCTGTCTGCTGTGGAGCTTATGACCAGCGTTTTCTTTAATCATATGCGGCTGGATCCCCAAAATCCCAAGTGGGACGGTCGGGATCGTTTCGTGCTCAGCAAGGGGCACAGCGCTCCCTGCTACTATGCGGTTTTGGCGGCTCTGGGCTTCATTGACCGCAGCGAATATGACAACTTCCGCCAGCTTCACAGCATCCTGCAGGGGCATCCGGACTGCAAAAAGGTGCCTGGTGTGGACGCCTCCACCGGCTCTCTGGGGCAGGGCTGCTCCATTGCTGTGGGCATGGCTCTGGGTGCAAAGAAGCTCGGCAAAGATACGCAGGTTTTTACCCTGTTAGGCGACGGCGAGTGTCAGGAGGGGCAGATCTGGGAGGCGTTCATGTCTGCTGCTCACTACCATCTGGATAACCTGACGGTCATTATCGACAACAACGGCCTGCAGATCGACGGCAGCAACGACGAAGTGATGTCTTTGGGTGATTTTCCTGCCAAGATCAAGGCTTTTGGCTTTGATCTTTATGAGATCGACGGCCATGACCTGGAGGCTGTCGAGAGCGCACTCTCTGCTCCGCACACTGCGGGGATCCCCAAGTGCATTTTGGCGCACACGGTCAAGGGAAAAGGCGTTTCCTTTATGGAGAATCAAGTGGGCTGGCACGGAAAAGCGCCCAACGCCGAACAGCGCGCGCAGGCTTTGAAGGAACTGGAGGGTTGAAATCATGAGTGAAAAAATCGCGACCCGTGAGGCGTACGGTAAGGCGCTTGTGGAGCTTGGCGCCGTAAATGATAAGATCGTTGTGCTAGATGCCGACCTGGCCGGTGCAACTATGACCAAGCATTTTAAGGCCGCTTACCCCGACCGCTTTTATGACTGCGGTATTGCAGAGTGCAACATGATGGACATCGGCGCAGGCCTGTCCACCATGGGGCTTATTCCCTTCTGCTCGACCTTTGCCATGTTCGGCGCAGGCCGTGCATACGAGCAGATCCGCAACTCCATTGCCTACCCCAAATTCAATGTGAAGATCTGCTGCTCCCACGCAGGCGTTTCTGTGGGCGAGGACGGCGGCAGCCACCAGTGTCTGGAGGACATCGGCCTTATGCGCCTGATCCCCGGCATGACGGTGATCGTTCCCGCTGACGCTAACGAGGCTCGCAAGGCGACATTTGCTCTGGCTGAGTTCCAAGGACCTGCCTATATGCGCACTGCTCGCTTGGCAACGCCTGTATTTGAAGAGGACTACCCCTTTGAGATCGGCAAGGCCAACGTGCTGCGGGAGGGCAAAGACGTGGCTGTTTTTGCCTGCGGCCTGATGGTCGCCGAAGCGCTGGAGGCGGCCAAGCTGCTGGCTGCAGAGGGCGTTGATGCCGCCGTTATCAATATCCACACCATCAAGCCCATTGATGCCGCCTGCGTTACCGAATATGCAAAGAAGTGCGGCAATGTTGTGACCGTTGAGGAGCACAGCGTTATCGGCGGCTTGGGCGACGCTGTGGCCGAGGTGCTTATGGGACAGGTGAACTGCAAGTTTAAGAAGATCGGTGTGAACGATCAGTTTGGTCAGTCCGGAAAGGCGGCAGATGTGCTGCGGGAGTACGGCCTGACCGGCGACCAGATCGCCGCTGCTATCAAGAAAACGCTTTGATGCGGATATAATGCAAACCCCCGACGGAGATCTCCGTCGGGGGTTATCTTTTTATATTTTTATAATGTTATGCACGGGGGTGCGCTTTTTGGTATACGTCCTTTAGCTGCTTTTTTACAACGTGCGTATAGATCTGCGTGGAAGAAATATCGGCGTGGCCGAGCATCTCCTGAATGGAATGCAGATCGGCGCCATTTTCCAGCAAATGCGCCGCAAAGGAATGCCGCAGCATGTGGGGCGTAATGTCCTTTTTGATGTCAGCCTTTTCCTGGTAATGCTTGATGATCTTCCAGAACCCCTGACGGGTCATTCGCTCGCCGTTCATATTCACAAACAGCGCCTTTTCCTCATCATTGGTGACGATCCGCTCCCGAATGTGCAGCACATAATCCTGCAGAGCTTTCACGGCGGCGGGGTACAGAGGAATGCTCCGCTCCCTGCCTTTGCTGCGGCACACAATGAGTCCGGCCGGCAAATTCAGGTCGTCAACATCAAGGCTGATAAGCTCCGAAACACGGATGCCCGTGGCGTAAAGAAGTTCCAGCATTGCGTGATCCCGAAATCCCTTTTCGTCCACGCACTTGGGCTGCTCCAGGAACAGCTCCACTTCCTTGCTTGTAAGAACTTCGGGATAACTCTTTTGAACTTTTTTTGCCTTTAAGGAGGAGGAAGGGTTTGTTTTTATGTAACCCTTGGCAAGCATATAGGCGTAGAAGGATTTGGAGGAAGCCAAGAAACGGCTCGTCGTAGCAGGCGACTTGCCAAGCTGCTCCAGACGCTTGATGTACTCCTGCAGGAGAGTGTTTTTCGCTTTTTTAATATCTGTCTTCTTCTGCTGCAGCCAGTCCTGATATTGCCCCAGATCCCGCATATATGAGCTGACGGTGTTGGCGGACATGCGTTTTTCGGTTGTCAGGTAATTGCGGTAGAGCGCAAGATAATCCGTCACACCCTCACCTCCTTTTTTGTGAATCGTTTATGAAAGCTGCCGCAGTGCAAGCGAAACGAGCTTTGGAACAAATGTAAGCTCGGCCAAAACGCCCAAAGCCAGTATGGCCGAACTGAAAATAAAGCAGCGTCGATCGCGGCTGCCGGACGATGCCTTTTGCCTTGCGGTGCGCCGCCCTGTCCGCTCCCCTGCCGACCGCATGCGCCGCAACGCAATGGCGATGGAAATGGGAAAGATCAGCAGAATGCGGGTGCCAAAAACACACAGGGAGATCAGAACGCCGCTTCTGCCCAAGGCCAGAGTAAAGTTTGCCACTGCAAAGGAGAGAAGAAAACCCTCCAGCAAAAAAACACCGCAGATCAAATAAAATGCATGTCGGAAAACGCCACACAAATACACAGCGCACGGCACGCGATAGTACGACACCGCGGCGCCGAGAAGAGACGCTGTGGTGACAGTTCCGCCTGCAACCAAAACCTGCGCATAGCGATTCAGATATTCCTTGATTTCGCTGCCGGCGCCGGATGCCCTGCAGCAAAAATAGCCGCCGATCACCCCCAGAAAGAAAGCAATACTGAAGAAAAAAACTGATGGGTCAAGTCGACTGCTTTTGCTTGCGGGATCTGGCAAACGTCTTTTTCTCATGTAATACTCACCTCGCTTTAAGCGTATGAAACAAGCATTACATTTAGAAGAAAACATCTATACTATAAGCCATTTTTTCTGAAAGGGCAAGTGATTTGGCGCTGAAATCGCATTTTCTATATTTATGCTAAAAAGTTATGTAATCTTTATTATGTAAACCTTATCAACAAGACGGATGCTTCCCTGTTTGGCCGATGTGGGTGCCCAAATGTTGTTTTTTATTTGTGTGTTAAGTACAACATCTTGCGGCCGGCGCAAATTATAGCGAAAAGCATCGGCCGAAACATAAAAGTTGCGATAAAACTTATTTTTGTTGAAAATGACTATTGACGGATCATCTTTTATACTTTTTCCGTGCACTAACCTTCCTTTTGCGGCGTTTTCTCCCTGCCGGTAAGATGGCCGCCATGATTGTACCGCCCCATATACAGCCTGTAATATACCATCCGTTGGCCTGAAAATTGGGCACAGCGCTGGCGGCCAGAGCCGCGCCCCAGACGATAAAGTACAGGATCAATGCCTGCACTGCTGCATGGAGCAGCCGCCCTTCCTGGGTATTACGGTGAGCCAATCTGCTGCCGGAAAATGCGGCCATGAACCACACGGCGGCGATCCATACCCCCTGTGACTCGACGGATAGTATCTCTTTGTCCATTAGCAGCGCGCCGAGAGCTGCGCCGGCAATGCAGAGAATAATGCTCAGCAGCAAACCGAAGCCCACTCCCCTGTTGATCCAATCACGAATGCGCATAAAAAAGCCTCCCCCAACTCATGCTGTTTCAGCATATTGGGGGAGGCTTTGATTTATGAATGGATTATTCCTCTGTCTTGTTTTCCTCGGCGGGAGCGGTCTCTTCAGCAGCAGGCGCTTCCTCCACAGCAGGAGTTTCTTCCTTGACTTCCTCGGCGACAGGCTCTGCAGCGGCCTTCTTGCTGCGGCGAGGGGCAGCAGCGGCGGCAGCCTGCTCGTCCAACGTGCCAACGGAGCCAACAGCGGACTTCACGAACTCCACGCGAACGCGGTCTTCGCTGGTTTCAATGACCACGGTGCGGTCGGTAATGGTGACCACGCGGCCATAGACGCCGCCGATGGTAGTGATCCAATCGCCCTTCTTCAGGGAGCTGCGCATTTCCTCTGCCTGCTTTTTCCGCTTGTTCTCGGGACGGATCAGCAGGAAGTAGAAAACAGCCAGCATGACAACGATCATCAGAATGGAAGTCATTCCGCCGCCGGAGGACTGGGTGGAACCGGAGGAGGATGCATAAGCGATTTCAAACATGGGGCATAATCTCCTTTATTTCAATATGTTTGTATTATACAAAATCAGAAGGATTATTGCAAGACTTTTTCGGCCTGTTCATGGATTCTTTTCATATCTTTTGGGATAATTTTTCGCTGTACGCTGCTCGGAACGCCTCAAACCGGCCGGCATCCAGCGCGTCGCGGATCTTTTCAGTCAGTTTGTTATAAAAATACAGGTTGTGCATCACCGTCAAGCGCATGGCCAGGATCTCCTCTGCTGCAAACAGATGGCGGATATACGAGCGGCTGAAATTACGGCAGACCGGACAGTCACATTCTGGATCAATGGGAGAATCATCCAGCTTATATTTGGCGTTTTTGATGTTCATGGTTCCCTGCCAGGTGAAGAGCTTGCCATGGCGGGCGTTGCGGGCGGGCATAACGCAGTCGAAGAAATCCACGCCCCGAGCCACGCCTTCGATGATATTGCTGGGGGTGCCGACGCCCATGAGATAGCGGGGCTTATCGGCGGGCATGTACGGCTCCACCGCTTCGATGATCTCGTACATGGTCTCTGTCGGCTCGCCTACGGCCAGACCGCCGATGGCGTATCCGTCGCAGTCGATTTTTGCGATCTCCTGCATGTGCCAAATGCGCAGATCGGCAAAGGTCGCCCCCTGATTGATGCCAAAGAGCATTTGCCTAGGATTCACTGTGTCCGGCAGGGCGTTGAGCCGGTCATGCTCGACCTTGCAGCGCTGCAGCCAGCGCAGTGTACGCTCGCAGCTGGCTTTCGCGTATTCATAGGTGGCCGGATTCTCCACGCATTCATCGAAGGCCATGGCAATATCCGAGCCGAGATTGGACTGGATGCGCATGCTTTCCTCCGGCCCCATGAAGATGCGGTGCCCGTCCAGATGAGAGGCAAACATCACGCCCTCCTCTTTGATTTTTCGCAGGCTTGCCAGAGAAAAAACCTGAAACCCGCCGGAGTCCGTCAGGATCGGCCCATCCCACCGCATAAAGCGGTGCAGGCCGCCCATCTGCTTCACCACGTCATCGCCGGGGCGCAGATGCAGGTGATAAGTGTTGGAAAGCTCGATCTGGCAGCCCAGCTCACGTAGATCGAACGCGCTGACGCCGCCCTTGATGGCCGCCTGCGTACCCACATTCATGAAAACCGGCGTCTGAACCACACCGCCGTGGGCGCAGGAAAATTCGCCCCGTCGGGCATGACCTTCTTTTTTTATGACCTTAAACATGGGTACGCTCCTTTTGCATCAGTGTATAAACATCGCGTCGCCGAAGGAAAAGAATCTGTAGCGTTCCCGCACAGCTTCCTCATAGGCATTCAGCACATTTTCCCGTCCGGCCAGCGCCGACACAAGCATGATCAGCGTGGATTCCGGCAGATGGAAATTGGTGATGAGTGCGTCCATGACCTTGAACCGGTAGCCGGGATAGATGAAAATATTTGTCCATCCGGCGGAGGCTTTCATGGTGCCATCCTCCGCTGCCCAAGACTCCAGCGTGCGGCACGAGGTGGTGCCTACACAAATGACTCGGCCACCGTTTTTCTTTGTGGTGTTAATAAGATCCGCTGTTTCCTGCGGAATAACGCAGTATTCGCTATGCATTAAGTGGTCTGTAATGTCATCTTCCTTTACAGGCCTGAAGGTGCCAAGCCCCACATGAAGCGTCACATAGCCGATGTTTACACCCTCGTTCTGCACTTTTTGCAGCAGATCCTCCGTGAAGTGAAGGCCGGCTGTCGGCGCCGCCGCAGAACCCACGACTTTGGAATACACGGTCTGATACCGCTCCCTGTCCTGCAGCTCCTCTTTTATATAGGGCGGCAGGGGCATTTTTCCGAGCCGGTCGAGCACTTCCAAAAAAATTCCGTCATACTCGAACCTTACCAGCCGGTTGCCGCCCTCCAGAACCTCGGTCACCTCCGCTGTCAGTTCGCCGTCGCCAAAGCTGAGCCTTGCCCCCTTGCGGAGATGTTTCCCCGGGCGCACCAGACACTCCCAGGTCTTTTCGCCGCGGTCAATGAGCAGCAGCACCTCGCAGGCCCCGCCGCCCGGCAG
>OMQS01000093.1 GCA_900313295.1 uncultured Eubacteriales bacterium | reverse complement strand
TCAGCAGCGCCTTGGCCTTGGTGAACACGGTTTCCGTTTTGTTCATGTTCAGCAGAGAGGAGCCGTTCATGACGGCGATGTTGATGGAGTAGAGGCCGGTGTTGACGATGATGCCCGCCAGAAGGCTGTCGATGCCCATTTTCGTTTGCAGCAGGGCGGTGATGAAGCCGGAGAGCACGCCGGCGGCCATGGCGGCCAGAATGGCCAGATAGGGGTGTCCCGCGATGGCCACCGTGGCGCCCACGGCGGCACCCAGAGTAAAGCAGCCGTCGGTGGAGAGGTCGCAGACGTTGAGCATGGAGTAGCTCAGAAACAGCGCCAGCACCGTCAGCGAGCAGATAAGACCCAGCTCCAGGGCGGTTTGGACGAGGGATAGGAAGTTCATGGGGGGTGGTCTCCTTTTTTGGGGGGTGTTTTTGGGGTGGAGTTGAAAGTGGAAAGTTTTGGGAGCGCGGTGCGTGCGGCGGGGCGGGGTTTTCCCCGCCCTGCGTTTATTGCAAAATGTTTTTTCGCCAGCTTACTTCACGTCGTCAAAGCTCTCGGCGGTGACGATGGGCTGCACCTTGGTGCACAGGGGGGCGAAGAGCTTGGTCAGCTCGTCATAGTTCAGACCCAGCTGCTGGCAGACCTCGGTGTTGATGGTAGCAGTGCCGTTATCAAAGGTCTTCACGGCGGTAGTGGCGGGGGCAGCTCCATTCAGCAGGAGGTCGGCCACCATGTTGGCGGTCTCCTTGCCCAGATTGACGTAGTCCACGCCGTAGCCCAGAAAGGCGCCGTTGAGGGCGAAGGAGTCAGCGCCGGTATAGTGGGGAATGCCGGACTTGGCCAGCGTTTCATAAATGGAAAGCTCGGCGGTCATGACGGTGTTGTCGGTGGGGGTGAACACGGCGTCTACCTTGTCAGCGGCGATCTTGCCGGCGGCCAGCATGATCTCGTCGGTGGTGGTACCGGTGTACTCCTTATAGGCCACATTCTTCTTGTCCAGATACGCCTTGGCGTTCTTGATGGGGGTGGTGGAGGAGTCCTGACCCTGGTCATACAGCAGGCCTATGGTCTTGGCATCGGGATCGGCGGCGAAGATCAGGTCGAGGATGGCGTCGGTGTCCAGATAGTCGGAGGTGCCGGTGATGTTGGCGCCGGGGGCGTCCATGCTCTCCACCAGACCCGCGCCCACGGGGTCGGACACGGCGGCGAAGACCACGGGGATGTTGTTATCCGCGGTGGCGCTCTGCATGGCCACGGCCACGGGGGTGGCCACGCCGATCATGAGGTCGACCTTGTCGGCGATGAAGTTGGCAATGATCTGGTTCATCACGGCGGCGTCAGCGTTGCAGTTGTCATAGCTGATGTCGAAGGTGACGCCCTTCTCCTGCCCGATGGCCTCCAGCTGGGAGCGGATATTGGCCACGATCTGGTTCAGGGAGGCGTCGTCCACATAGTTGCAGATGCCGATCTTGTAGGTCTTGCCGTCGGTCTTGTCGTCATCGGTCTTTTTGCCGCAGGCGAAGAGGGACAGAGCCATCACGGCGGCCAGCGCCAGAGCGGTCAGCTTTTTCAAAGTGTTCTTTTTCATGTTTTTTACCTCCAAAAAAATAGTTTTGCTTGGGCGGCGGATGGAGGGGTCGTTGCCGGCGACCGATTTCTTAAAAACAAAAAAGACCTCTGCCCCACATGGGACAAAAGCCTCTGCTTCTGCGATACCACCCAAATTGACATCTTGCGATGCCCACTCGCTTTTACGCACCATCATGCGTACCCCACGGATAACGGGAGGGTTCCCGTCGGACCCTACTTAGGAAAATGCTCCTGTTCAAGCCGCCCTCGGAAGGCCATTCACACGGCTGCGCATCGCTCCGATCACACCGCCCGAAGCTCTCTTGGGATGCCCTGTTTCCGCGCTACTCTTCTTCCTCACAGGTTTGTCATTTGAAATTAAGCGCATTATAGCCGCATTTTCCGCCGTTGTCAAGACCATTTTCAAAAAAACTTTCACAGAAAAAGCGATTCGTTTGACTTCGCCTTTTGTTCGGTGGTACAATAGCGGCAACGACGTCTTTGGGGAGGATACTCCATGATCTACTATACCGCCGACCTGCACCTGCACTATGCGCCGCTGCTGGCCGGCCGCCCCTTTGCCACCGTGGCGGAGATGGACGAGGCGCTGATACGCAACTGGAACAACGTCGTCACGGAGGCGGACACGGTGTATCTGGTGGGGGACGTGGGCTATAACGGCGGCTATGTGCCGCTGGACGCCCTGCGCCGGCTCAAGGGGCACAAGCACCTCATCCGCGGCAACCACGACACGGGGTTTGAGGACGCCGTGCGGCTGTACGAGTGCTTTGAAACGGTGACTGATTTTAACGAGATCGACGACGGGGACAGCCACGTCATCCTCTGCCACTATCCCATTCTATACCGCAAGCGGGGGTACATGATCCACGGTCATCTGCACCACGGACGGGGAGCAGAGTTTGAAATGCTGCGGCAGCTGCCCAAGGTGCTCAACGCCGGCGTAGACGTGAATTTTTACCGCCCCGTGGCTCTCGCCCAGCTCATTGAGAACAACCGCGCCTACTACGCCGGCGAGCTGGACGACCTCATCCCGCCTCCGCCGCATATCACGCGGGGCACAGAGGGCTGGCTGCCGGCCAAGCCGGATTTTCGGCCGATCCCGCCGAGGCCGTGAGGCGGCCAAGGCTGCCCCAAAAGCCTTTGAAACCTCCGAAAAAAGCTGCGAGATTCTTTGATAAGTTGAAAAAAGAAGAAGACGCACTT
>OMQS01000063.1 GCA_900313295.1 uncultured Eubacteriales bacterium | reverse complement strand
GTTGTCCCCGTAGCGCATGATGGAACCCTTGCCGTACAGCTTCTCGATCTGCTGCATGGCGGTCTCCAGCGCCTTTTTCTTGTCGGAGCTGCCCACAGAAACGGGAGCTGCCGTTTCCTTTTTCACTGCCATGATCCATTCCTCCTATACTTTACACTGGCAAAAAATCCTTTGGATTTTTCTGCCAAAAGGTTTACAGTCTGCTGCACGCATAATTTTTACGTGAAATGCAAAAAATCCGCATCTGATCACTATATCTCGTCGTATAAAACGCCCTGCACCACCCGTGGGATGCCCGCCGGATCGGGGGTGATCTCCAGATCGCCGAAGCCAAACGAGCGCATGATGCGCAGCACGTCGTCCGCCTGCCCGATGCCCACCTCGAAAAACAGCATTCCGCCGGTGTGCAGCGCCTCCCGCCACAGGCTGCTGACGGCTCGGTAAAAGTCCAGCCCGTCCTCGCCGCCGTCCAGCGCGTCATGCGGCTCGAAATCCCGCACGGAAACGTCCAGTCCGGCGATGTCACCGGTGGGGATATAGGGCGGGTTGCAGAGGATGCAGTCGTAGGTGCCCAGCTGACGGGGCGGCGCGGCCATGGCGTTCACCTGCAAAGGCGCCACGCGGTCGCTGAGGTCGTTGCGGCGGATGTTCTGGCGGCAGATGCGCAGAGCGCCCTCGGAGATGTCCCCCAAAGTCACGCGGCAGTCCGCCACCTGGCTGGCCACAGCCAGCCCGATGCAGCCGGAGCCGGCGCACAGATCCAGCACACGGCTCCCCGCCTGCCCGCGCAAAAAGGGCAGCGCGCAGTCCACCAGCGTCTCCGTGTCGGCGCGGGGAATGAGCACCTGCCGGTCAATGTCCAGCGGCAGGCCGTAAAACTCCCATTCGCCGATGAGATACGCCACCGGCTCGCCGGCCAGATGCCGCCGCACCAGTGCCCGCGCCTGCTCCTCCACCGCCGGCGGGACATAGAGCTGCCCGTCCCGCTGCAGCTGCTGGCGGGTCTTGCCGGAAGCGAAGCACACCAGCTCCCGCGCCTCCAGCGTAGACGCCTGCACCCCCGCCGTGCGGAGCTGCTGGCGTATATCCATATACAGATTGTTATATGTAGTAGCCATAATACAAAATGTTGTCACTTTCTGTGGGAATTTGAGGCTTCTGGCAGAAAAAACGCAGGAATTTTCTGCCGGCATTTTTTACCAAGCGTCTTTCCCCTTCTCCTCGGGCAGCACCAGCTCCAGCGCCTGAATGGCTACCTCCAGCATGGAGTCGTCCGGCTCGAAGGTGGTGAAATTCTGCAGCCACATGCCCGGCGCCGAGAGGACGCGGGTGACAGCGTTGTCGTGGCGGCCCACGAAACGGTTGAATTCATAGGTCAGGCCCACCACCGGCACCAGCAGCAAAAGGTGCATCCCGATGCGCACCCACAGGTTCTGCCACTCCACATAGGTGAAAGCCACGGAGGAAAACAGGATGGACACCACGATCACCACGAACAGGAAGCTGGTGCCGCAGCGGGGGTGATGTCGGGGCTGGATGCGGGCGTTCTCCACCGTCAGCGGCAGCCCCGCCTCATAGCAGAAGATGGTCTTGTGCTCGGCGCCGTGGTACTGGAACACCCGATGCACGTCCTTCTGCTTGGAGCAGAGGAACAGGTACATGATAAATATGAATATCTTGATGACGCCCTCGATGAGGTTGTGAACAAGGGTGTTCTGCGCCTTGAAAAGCCCCGCCACGAAGGTGGGCAGGAACATGAAAAGCCCCAGGCACAGCGCCAGCGACAGCACCAGCGACACCGCCACGATGACCCCCTGCAGCTTTTCCGCCGACACGTGCTTTTCCAGCCACCGGTCGAATTTCGAGGGCTTGGCCGCCTCGTCCTCGGGGAAATAGTCCGCCGAGAACATCAGCGCCTTGATGCCCTTGACCATGGAGTCCAGAAACGTCACCACGCCCCGAATAATGGGCAGCCCCAGCACGGGGTACTTGTCCCGCACCAGCTTCAGCTCCTCCACCTTGGTCACCAGCCCCTCCGGCGCGCGCACCACGATGGCCTGCTTCTCCGGCCCGCGCATGAGGATGCCCTCAATGAGCGCCTGCCCGCCGATGGACGTGCGGAAGGGTTGTTTTTTTTCTTTTACAGCCATGAATTTACTATCCTCTCTGCTTCCCCGCCAGTATATCATATTCATGCAGAAAATGCAACAAGTGTTCTATTCTTTTATTCCTCCCCGCGGGAGATGGGCAAGCGTATGGTCACCACGGTGCCGCCGCCCTCGGCGTTGCCGATGTCAAAGGTTCCCTCGTGGCGGCGGACGATCTCGTCGCACACCGCCAAGCCGATGCCGCTGCCCCGTGCCTTGGAGCTGCCCTTATAGAATTTCTGCTTCACATAGGGAAGCTCCGCCTCCGGAATGCCGGGGCCGAAGTCCCGCACCCGCACCGCATAATAGTCCCCCTCCTGCGCCATGGACACGGTGATGCGCTTGCCGGAGCCGCCGTGCTTGGCGGCGTTGTCCAGCACGTTGCACAGCACCTGCTTCAGCCGCTCGGGGTCGCCGGTAATGGGGCGGTCGAACATCTCGCCGGCGCTCAGATACTCCAGGTCGATGCCGTCCTGCCGGAACAGTTCCCGATAGGTGTAGATAGCGTCCTCCACCTCCGCCTGCAAGTCCATCTGCTCCACCCGGAGGGTAAAGCGGCCGTCCTCTATCTTGGAAAACTCCAGCAGCTCCTCCACCATGTTGGTGAGCCGGCGGGACTCCCGCAGGATGATCCGCACGCCGCGGCGCAGCTGCTCGGGGTCGCCGCTGTCATCGGCCAGCAGCGTTTCGCCCCAGCCGTTGATGGCCGTGAGGGGCGTGCGCAGCTCGTGGGACACGGAGGAGATGAACTCCGTCTGCATCTTTTCGCTCTGGCTGATCTGCAGGGACATCTGGTTGATGTTGTCCACCAGCTGCCCCATTTCGTCGTCATATTTATTGGGAATCTGGATGCCGTAGCTGCCGCCGGAGATACGCTTGGCGGCCTCCGTCACGTCCGCCACGGGCGCGGCGATCTTCCGCATAAAGGTCAGGTTCACCGCCAGCACCACGCCGCTGATGACCACGGCGATGCCCATGACGGCCAGCGACAGCAGCACTACCTGCCGGTCAAGGTCGCGGGTGGCCGTCACCAGACGCATGGCGCCCACCACGCTGCCATCATACCACAGCGGCGCCGTGACCGCCAGAATACTCTCCCCCGTCAGGGGGTCTTTACCGGAATAGGTCTCCATTTTGCCGCCGTCCAGGGCGCGGCGCACCTCCGCAGTTTCCGGCGTGAGGCCGACAGTCTGGCCGCGGCTGGAGATGTCGATGCGGCCGCTCCTGTCCAGGAACTGCAGCTCGATAGTCTCCGCGCCGTCGAAGTTGCCGGCGTAGAGTGACGCGCTGCGGTAATATTCGTTGTAGCTGGTCATGGCGTAGGTGTTGAAATAGCTCACGCCGGCGCGCGCCTTGGTCTCCAGCGCGGTGTGGGCGTTGCCGTAATAGCTGGCTATCAGGATCACCGATGTCAGCGCCGCAATCAGTAGCAAAATGGTTATCACCGGAAAGACACTCCCCATGATCCAGCGGCGGCGCATGCCGATGACGCGCCGCTTCCGTTTCGGGGTGTGCTTGCCCGTATCCTCCACTTTATCCAGCATTATGCTTCCCACTTATAGCCGTACCCCCAAACCGTGGTGATATAGGTGGGATTGGTGGCGTTGTCCTCGATCTTCAGCCGCAGGCGGCGGATGTTCACATCCACGATCTTCAGCTCGCCGAAATAATCCCTGCCCCACACCAGATCCAGTATCTCCTCCCGGGAAAGTGCCTTACCCGGGTTCTCCATGAACATCTTCATGATGGCGTATTCCATCTGCGTCAGCTTGATGCGCTGGCCGTCCTTTTCCAAGGTGCGGTTGCGTGTGTTGAGCACGAAGGGCAGCTGGGTGATCCGGTCGGTGGTGTCGTCCGTCACGCCGCTGCGGCGTATGAGTGCGTCCACCCGCGCCGTGAGCTCCGCCGGAGAAAACGGCTTGGTCACATAGTCGTCGGCTCCAGTCATAAGCCCCGTGACCTTGTCCATCTCCTGGGAGCGTGCCGTGAGCATGATGATGCCGATGCGCAGGTTGGTGGCGCGGATGCGGCGGCAGACCTCGAATCCGTCAATGCCCGGCAGCATGATGTCCAGCAGCGCCACCCGCGTGTCGGGATTCTCCTGCAGTTTTTCCAGCGCCTCCTCGCCGCTCTCGGCCTCGATGACATCGTAGCCGGCGCGGCGCAGATTGATGACGATGAAGCTGCGGATGCTGCTCTCGTCCTCCAGAACCAATACCTTCTTCATTGCGTTGCCTCCTCCCTCAGTTTCCGGCCGTCCACGCCGTAGAGATCAGGTAAAAGTGACTGCTGACCCACTCGCTGCCCACGCCCATGGCTACACCCTCGTCGGGGATGCGCATGGCATAGACCACGTTGGCTCGCTGCATCAGCAAAGTGCGGCCGCCCTCCTGGGCGTCCTTCTTGCGGTCTTCGCCGCTGAAGCTGTATAGATACAGCACGGGCTTTCCGTCCACCTGCACCGTCACGCAGGTTCCCTTTTCCGTGGCATCCAGACGGGTACCGGCCATGCGGCCGTGCCAGTCGTCATGAAGCGCCAGATACCAGCTGTCCTGCAGGTTATGGAAGGTGTCCATGACCCAGGCGCTGTTGCCCCGATCGTCGAACCGGAACCAGGCGAAGACCTTTCCGGCGGAGCGGACATAACCCTCCACAGGATAGGGGATCTCAACGATGCCGTCGTTGTTGATGTCCTGGGGGCGCAGCTGGCCGAAGGGGTACTGCACCTCCGTGACGCCGGTGTCCTGATCGGCGCCCACATTGACCAGCCGCCCGCTGCGGCAGATAAGAATGTCGGTCTTGGCGGAATTGCCCTCGCTGACGCCGGTGACGAAGGCGGCGTTTTTCTGGCTGTCCAGCTTGCCGCAGACGATGCTGCCCCGCGCCAGCTCCGCCGGCGTGCTGCTCAGGCGGCAGGTGCCGGCCACGCGCAGCTCGCCCTCCTGCCAGACATAGTGCTCGGCAATGCTGCTGCCCTCCGCGTCCACGCGCAGCAGCAGAAGGTCAAACATCCCGTCGCTGTTCAGATCGTCCACCGCGCAGCGGACATACCCGCTCTGCATCAGCAGCGTGGGGCTTTCGGGCTTAAGCCCGTAAAGAGCGACGGTCTGCACCTCCGTGCTGATCCGCCAGCCCACGGCCACCTCCAGCCGCCCGTCGCCGTTGAAATCGCGGTAGGAAACGGAGTCGATGGACGTGCCGCCGGACTCAATGGTGCAGTACAGCTCAAAGGACTCCTGCTCCGCCCGAAATATCATGATCTTCAGGGGCTTTTCGTCCGACGTGTGGCGGAAAAAGGCCACCGCCTCCTCGCTGCCGTCGCCGTCCATGTCCACCATCTGCAGGGACTGGATATTGCTGCCGCCGGCGGGCGCCATGTACTCATAGCCGTTTTCCAGATAGGTGTTGAGCTTTTCGGACAGACCCGCATACTCCACCGGCACTTTGGGCAGGGTGAACAGGTTCTCCGCCGATGTCTCCAGCGAGCAGCCGCACAGCCCCAGCACCAGCACCAGCAGCGCCGCCAGCAGCGCCCCTTTCTTTGCGCCTTGCATCACATCCGCCCCCCTTCTTTCGATTTTTATTCAGAATATACTATACCACATTTCTTCCCCTTTGGGTAGCCCTGTTTTGTATTTTCCACGGGGTGAAAAAACGGAAAGCGCCGCAAATTTTCCTCTTGAAATGGCGGGCAAAGTACGCTATAATAGCAGAGCACCTGCCGGTGTGATGGAATTGGTAGACGTAGTGGACTCAAAATCCACCGCTGGCGACAGCGTGCCGGTTCGAGTCCGGCCACCGGC
>OMQS01000096.1 GCA_900313295.1 uncultured Eubacteriales bacterium | reverse complement strand
CGGGAAGTACGGAAACGGCGAGGTGAACCGCCGCTATGGCGAAACGAGGCAGGCGCTTTACTCCTATAGGCTCACCTTTGACCTGCCTACGGACGCGGGGCTGCTGAATTATCTGCGGGGGCGGACGTTTCAAGTGGAGCAGGTGCCGTTTCGGGAGAAATATTTTGGCTGAGTGTATTGAATTTCCATCTTTGAAAAAGCTCCGAAAACTATTGATTTTACTGGTGAGGGAAGCCCTTCTGGGGTTTCCCTCACTCACTCTTTCTTTATTGCAATCTTACCACTTTGTCGGCAGTCTCTTTTTACATAGCGGAGGTGCTTTTTCAGGGGCGTTTTTGGAGGAAAAAGCACAATATAAAAATAAGAAAAAACCTGTTGACATTTGGGGGGTTTCTTACTATATTGTATCTGTCAAATTCTGACGAATGGCGGGAAAAAGGAACAGACAGCCGCCCTTCGGAGGAATGGGACGCATCTTTTTTTGTGAACGGAGGAGGATAAATGTCCAAAGAGTTGATTCGCCTGCGGAATATCTGCATGGCGTTTGACGACGAGCAGGTTCTCGATAACATCAATTTGTATTTTAATGATTCGGAGTTTCTGACGCTTTTAGGCCCCAGCGGCTGCGGCAAGACCACCACGCTGCGCATTATCGGCGGGTTCACCACCCCCACCAGCGGCGACGTGATCTTTGACGGCGTCAGGATCAATGATGTCCCGCCTCACAAGCGGCAGATCAACACGGTGTTCCAGAAGTATGCGCTGTTCCCGCATCTGGATGTGTTTGAAAACATTGCTTTCGGCCTGCGCATTGCCAAGGTGCCGGAAGCGGAGATCCGTGAGCGTGTCACGGAAATGCTGGGCGTCGTGAGCCTGAAGGGCTTTGAAAAGCGGCGCGTGGATCAGCTTTCCGGCGGCCAGCAGCAGCGGGTGGCCATCGCCAGAGCGCTGGTGAACCGGCCTAAGGTGCTGCTTCTGGACGAGCCTCTGGGCGCACTGGATCTGCGTCTGCGCAAGGATATGCAGAACGAGCTGAAGCGTATCCAGCAGCAGATGGGCATTACCTTTATATATGTTACCCACGATCAGGAGGAGGCACTGACCATGTCCGACACCGTGGTGGTGATGGACAAGGGGCGCATCCAGCAGATCGGCACCCCCGAGGACATTTACAACGAGCCGAAAAACGCCTTCGTGGCGGACTTCATCGGCGAGAGCAACATCCTCGACGGCATCATGCACGAGGACTATGTGGTGGAGTTTTTCAACCGCAAGTTCAGGTGCCTGGACAAGGGCTTTGCCCCCATGGAGCCGGTGGACGTGGTCATCCGGCCGGAGGACATTGAGATCGTCCCCGCCGACAAGGGCCGCCTGGTGGGCAAGGTGACCTCCGTCACCTTCAAGGGCGTCCACTACGACACCATCGTGGACTTCAAGGGCTATAAGTGGCTCATTCAGACCACGGACTACCACGAGGTGGGCGAGGTCATCGGCATCATCCTCAACCCCGACGACATCCACATTATGAAGAAGAGCGAGTATTCGGGCCTGTTCGGCGACTACAGTTCCTATTCGGCGGAGTATGACGAGATCAACGATCCCGACTTTGCCGAGGAGGATGAGGAGGACGCTGACGATGAAGACTAAGACTCCTGCCATTCCGTATATCGTCTGGATGGCCGTGTTCGTAGTGGTGCCGCTGCTGCTCATCGTGGTGTACGCCTTCACCAATTACGACGGCAAGTTCACCGCAGAGAACTTCACCAATATCGACGTATTTTTGCAGGTGTGCGGCAACTCCCTGTATCTGGCGGCGGTGGCCACGGGCATCTGCCTGCTCATTGCCTATCCTTTTGCCTATTTTCTGGCGCAGACGGGGCCGGCGGTGCGGAAGGTGGCCATGCTGTTCATCATGCTGCCCATGTGGATGAACTTCCTCCTGCGCACCTATGCGTGGATGTCCATTCTGGAAAACCACGGCTTTCTCAATCAGCTGCTGGAGCTGGTGGGGCTTCCGCCCCTGCATATCATCAATACTGACGCGGCGGTGATTTTGGGCATGGTGTATAACTTTCTGCCCTTTATGATCCTGCCCATTTTTTCGGTGATCGAGAAGCTGGACCGGAGGTATATCGAGGCGGCTCAGGATCTGGGCGCCGGGAGGCTGCAGGTGTTCCGGCGGGTGATTTTTCCCCTGTCCGTCCCCGGCGTTATCAGCGGCGTGATGATGGTGTTCATCCCGTCCATCTCCACCTTTGCCATT
>OMQS01000061.1 GCA_900313295.1 uncultured Eubacteriales bacterium | reverse complement strand
GCCTTCATGCTGAAGCTGGTGTCCTCCGTGATCGTGGTGCTGGCCATCGCAACGCCCTATTTCAAAAAACAGCTCCCCATGCTGCGCCGCCGCATGGCGCAGAGAAAGGAGGCGCGCTGATATGCTGCGGATCGAACATATTTCCAAAACATTTAACCCCGGCACCATCAACGAAAAGACGGCGCTGCGGGATCTGAGCCTGCACTTGGCCGCCGGCGATTTTGTCACCATCATCGGCTCCAACGGCGCCGGCAAATCTACTCTTTTCAACGCCATCTGCGGCAGCTTTTTCACCGACAGCGGCAGCATTTATCTGGACGGAAAAAACGTTACCTTCCAGCCCGAATATCAGCGCTCCCGCCAAATGGGGCGTCTGTTTCAGGATCCCATGCGGGGCAGCGCGCCCCATATGACCATTGAGGAAAACCTCGCCTTGGCCGCCCCCTCCGGCGGCTGGCTGGGGCACATGACCCGCGCGGACAGAGCTGCCTTTCGGGATAGGCTGGCGCAGCTGGGTATGGGGCTGGAGGATCGCATGAAGCAGCCCGTGGGGCTTCTCTCCGGCGGCCAGCGGCAGGCGCTGACTCTGCTCATGGCCACCTTCAAGCCGCCCAAGCTGCTGCTGCTGGACGAGCACACCGCCGCTCTGGATCCCGCCACGGCGGAAAAGGTGCTGGAGATCACTCGCCAGACCGTGGCGGAGCACCACATCACCACCCTCATGGTCACCCACAACATGCACCAGGCGCTGGAGCTGGGCAACCGCACCCTGATGATGGACAGCGGGCGCATCGTGCTGGACGTGGCCGGCGAGGAGCGCAGCAAAATGACCGTGGACGACCTGCTGGCGCAGTTCAAGGTCGGCGCCGGCAAGGCGCTGGACACCGACCGCATCCTCCTGTCGGAGTGATAAAATAAAAAGGGAAAGACGCTTCGTGCGCCTTTCCCTTTTGCTTTGTAAGAAACTGTCATTGCGAGGAGCGCAGCGACGTGGCAATCCGTCTCCCCCACGCCCTGCCCCCACAAAAAGAAATATAAATAACCGTAGGGCGGCACCCATGTGTGCCGCCACCGACCACCGCCGCACCGCAAAAAACCATTGCCGCATCGGCGCGTATACCGATGCGGCAATTTTCCTTCTTATTTTATCCCCTCGAAAAATTCCGACAGGGACTTCTGCACCTCCTGCTTGTCCCGAAGCGGGCGCATGTTCCCGCGCTCGTCGCAGGTGAATATGTGCTTAAAAACCTCCGGCATGGCGTCATACTGCCGCTCCAGCTGCGCATAAAACGCCGCAAAGCAGGGGTAGCCATACGTTTCCATCAGGTAGGGCAGCAGGAACCTCGACCGCATCACCTCGTACTCCTGATGGTTGTACGGCGTCTTTTCCGGCCGCTTTTTCAGAAGCACCAGAAGATTTTCCATCAGCGCCGCTACCTCGTCTTCGCGTGCATAAAAAGCATAACCCCGAACAGCGGTGAGCTTCATGTCCTGCGCCCCCCTTCGTTTTTTGAAAATGAAAAATCTTACGCGCCCTTTTTCTTCTTTTTAAAGATCGACAGGCCGCCCTCCATGGCCACCAGCGACAGCATCATCAGCGCTGCGCCGACGTACCCCCGCGCCGACAGCCGCTCGCCGGCAAAGAAGAAGGCCACCACGGCGGAAAACAGCGGCTCCAGCGTGAAGATCAGCCCGATGTGGATGGCGGAGGTATATTTCTGCTGCACGGCGGTAACGGTGAAGGCGATGCCCGTGCAGAAAACGGACAGGAACAGGGCGCTGCTCCAGCCTGTGGCCGTCTGGGGCAGGCAAGGAGTCTCAAACAAAACGGACAGCAGCAGCATCACCGTGCCCGTGACGAACTGCTGAAATACGCCCAGCTGCAAGGCGTCCACCTCCGGCTGCCGCACAGCGTGCTCCACCACCAGGAGGTTGATGCCGTAGCCCAGGGCGCACAGCAGGCAGATGAGGTCGCCCGGGGCGGGGCGGAAGTCGTCCCCCAGCGTCAGCAGAGCCAACCCCACGGCGCACAGCCCCAGACACGCCAGCATCCGCCCCTCGGGCCGTTTCCGGTACACGATAAAGCTCAATATCGGCGTGGTGACCACCGGCAGTGCGCAGATGAAGCCGGCGTTGGAGATGGAGGTATACAGCAGTCCCACCGTGGCGCCGATGTAGGTCAGCGTCATGGAAAGCCCCGCGGGAACCGCCCAGAGCAGGGTCTTGCGGCTCGCATGCCGCAGCTTGGGAAACAGCACGATGCCCAGCAGCGCGAAGGCCAGCAAAAACCGGAAGGCGCACAGGGCGAAGGGGGGCATCTCCTCCAGCGCCAGGTCGGACAGGTAGTAGGAGCAGCCCCAAAAGCCGGTGATCAGCACCAGCAGCATATCGGCTTTTTTCTGTCGTGTCATGGGAAACCCTCCTGCTATAAACTAACCGGAAGACGGAAAATTTCCGCCTTCCGGTCTATCATATACCATTTTTGATGGGGACGCAAGTGTCGCCTGCCGCTTTTCGTCAGTTCAGGGCGAGGATGGTGAGGTTATAGTTCACCCGCACCAACTGCGTATTGGGATATATCTTTGTCATGTGGTACTTCACCGGCGTGTCCTCCGTGGCGGTAAAAATGCGGTTAAAGGCAAAGGGCTGCCAGCGGTAGGAGAAGTCGGTGTCGTACACATAGGTCTGGACGCGGGTGCTGTCGGCGCAGAGATTATCGCCGAAATTGTCGTTGACCTGGGTGCAGATCACCATGCGGGAGCTGGATTTCAGGCAGACGGAGCCGGCCAGACTGATGCTGTATGTATGCCCTTTTTTCAGCGTCACGGCGGTGTTGCTCCGATCCCACCGGATCAGGTCGCCGTCGCTCTGGCGCACCGAGAAGGAGAAGGTCTGGTCAGGGTTATCGCATTGGCCGGTGCCGTAGAAGTATCCGGCGCACGCGCCGTCCCGACCATCGGCGCCGTCCTTGCCGTCGGCGCCGTCCTTGCCGTCGGCGCCGTCCTTGCCGTCTTTACCGTCAGCGCCGTCTTTGCCATCGACGCCGTTTTGTCCGTCCGCGCCCACAAGAGCGGCGGTGGTGGTCAGCTCCCGCCAGCTTTCGTCGCCTTCGCCGCTGTATTTCCATTCGATGGCCGAGCCGGTGTTCCGCAGCTCCACCGTGCCGGCATTGGCTTTGGCGGCGGCAAAATAAACCGCCAGGGCAAGGGCAAGCGCCAGCAGCAGCGCGCACAGGGTCGTGACAGTCCGTTTCTTCATAGCAGCATCTCCTTTTTATCTATCTTTCCATATGTATGTATCTTATGATATGCCGGTCAGCTGACGGCGGTTATTAACTGAATGATTATTTAATAAATAAAGCATACCAGATGAGCGGAAAAAATAATACTCCCGCCGCCGGAACTTTTGCGCCCTAAATTTCGCAAAAAAATCTGCGCCCATCTTCGGAGGGGAAGATGCGGCGCGGCGGCATACTATAAAAATAAAATTTCTTCGCTTTTCACGATCCCTAATGTGGCCTGCGTCCGAAGTCGGCGGGGGGAGAACAGAAAAAATCGGCAAGGCTCCGAGGAGCTTTGCCGATTTTGGTGCCGGTGGCCGGACTCGAACCGGCACGCTGTCGCCAGCGGTGGATTTTGAGTCCACTACGTCTACCAATTCCATCACACCGGC
>OMQS01000169.1 GCA_900313295.1 uncultured Eubacteriales bacterium | reverse complement strand
TGCCGTCCACGGTGCTTTTGGTGCTGCTGTGCGGCTGGATGCTGGTGTTCTGTCGGGACATTCTGGCGGCGGCGCTGCCGTTTCTGCTGATATTCCTGCTGTCCACCCTGCAGTATACCTCCCTGTCCGTGTTCCTGCCCTGCGCGCCGCTGGCGGTGGTGCCCATCGGCGGGCTGCTGGTGCATCTTCTGCGGTGGCGAAAGCCCCTTGCGGTGGGCAGCTGCGCCGCCGGACTGGCGGCGGTGGCGGCGGCTACGCTGCTGGGCGGTCTGGGCACCATTTCGGCCGGCGAATACTTCTCGCCTCTGGCCATCTACTACACGCTGGGTCTGGGGCTTGGCCTGCTGGTGACCTATCTGCTGCTGCGGTCGGAGCTGGAAATGCCCCGCAACTATGACCTTTTGGAGCGGCTGATGCAGATGCTCTACACCATGGGGCTTGTTATGGTGCTGGCTCTCGCCTGTTTCTACGCCGATCACTGGGATATTTTCACGGCGAAATGGGAGATCCCCCCCATCCCATACCGAAATTTTGCCGCCACCATCCTGGTTTCCACCCTGCCGTCGGCGTTCTTCATGGTGCGCCGCAGCCGGTGGTATCTGGCGGCGGTGCTGCTGTGGGCCGCGGCGCTGTTTTTCTCCGGCAGCCGCACGGCGCTGCTGTTCGGCGGCGTGATGCTGCTGCTGGGCATGGCCTATCTGGTCTGGAAAAAGCTCCTGCCGCTGTGGGCGCTCTTTGTGATCCTGGCTGCTGCGGCGGCCATTGCCCTGCTGCTGGGACACCAGCTCCACGAGCTGTTTTTCGGCAGTCGGGGTGAAGCGGACGACGCCCTTGTAGGCCCCCACGAGACACGCTGGGCGCTGCTGGCACAGGCGTGGAAGGATTTTCGGCAGCATCCGCTGCTGGGGATCGGTCTGGGCAGCCAGAAAAACGCCGCTCTTTTCACCGGCGTGCCGGGAAGCATGGTGTTTTACCACAACGCCGCGGCGCAGGTGCTGGGCAGCATGGGGCTGGCCGGCGCGGCGGCCTACGGCCTGCTGCTGGTGCGGCGTGTCCGCCTGCTGCTGCGGGGCGGCGACGCCTGCCTCATGATCGGCATGTTCTATCTGGGCATGCTGCTGGTGTCCATGACGAACCCGGGGCTGTTCTGTCCCCTGCCCAACGCCGCGCTGACAGTGCTGGCTTTCGCCGTGCTGGAAAAATGCGTGGGCAGCCCCGCCCGCCCCTTGTTCCGCGAAAAAAAATAATGTGAAAAGCATCCCGATCGGGGGATGCTTTTTCCGCTTTTATTTAGTATAATATCCATCTGAAAAGCAAAAGAAAAAGGAGCATATCCCAAATGAAAAGGATCAGTCCCCGTATAAAGGGCATTGCCTGCATCATATTTGCCGCCTTCGGCTTTTCCATGATGTCGGTGTTCATCCGGCTGGCCGGAGATGTGCCCACGGCAGAAAAAGCGTTTTTCCGCAATTTTGCGGCGCTGCTCCTGGTGAGCGTGCTGCTGGCGGTGAAGCGGGTACCGCTGAAACCGGAGAAGGGCAGCTGGCCTTCCCTTGTCGGACGGGCGGTGTTCGGCACCATCGGTATGCTGCTGAATTTCTATGCCATTGACCATCTGGTGCTGGCGGACGCCAACATGCTCAACAAGCTCTCGCCCTTTTTCGCCATAATTTTCTCCATCTTCCTGCTGCGGGAGCGCCCCTCCGCCATGCAGGTGGCCGGCGTGCTGACGGCGCTTCTGGGCAGCGCACTCATCATCAAGCCCGGGTTTGAGGGCGTGCCCCTTGTGCCGTCGCTGGCGGGCTTTGTCAGCGGCGCGGCAGCGGGTCTGGCCTATACTTTTGTGCGCAAGCTGGGGCAGCGAGGGGAAAACAGCCTGCGGATCGTGTTCTATTTCTCCCTGTTCTCCACCCTCATCACCCTGCCCTTCTTCCTGCTCAGCCCCGTGCGCCTGACAGGACACCAGCTGCTGATGCTGCTGCTGTGCGGCTGCAGCGCCTGCATTGGGCAGTTCGGCATCACCCAGGCCTACCTCCTCGCCCCCGCCAAGGAGATCAGCGTGTACGACTACACCCAGATCCTCTTTGCCGCCGCCCTGGGCTACATTTTCTTCCGGCAGATACCCGACGGCTGGAGCGTGGTGGGCTATGTCCTCATCTGCGGCGCCGGAGTCGGGATGTTCCTGTATAACAGGCATATGGATCACAAGGCGGCGCGGTAAGCGCAGGGGGGTAGCGGCCATGAGCAAGTACATTTTGATACCGGATTCCTTCAAAGGCTCCCTGTCCTCGGCGGAGATCTGCACCATTATTGCCCGGGAAATCCGCCGGCTGGAGCCGGAGGCCACTGTGTGCTCCCTCCCCGTGGCGGACGGCGGTGAGGGCACCGTGGATGCGTTTCTCGCCGCCGTAGGCGGGCAGCGGGTCAGCGCACCCTGTCAGGGGCCTTACGGCCAAAGCATGACCGCCTGCTACGGCCTGCTCCCCGACGGCGTGACGGCCGTAGTGGAGATGGCCGCCGCCGCAGGTCTGCCGCTGGTAGGCGAAGACCGGCGTGTGGCGGACGCCACCACCTACGGCGTGGGGCAGCTCATAGCCCACGCGCTGGAGCATGGCGCCGAGCGGATCGTGCTGGGGCTGGGCGGCAGCGCCACCAATGACGGCGGCTGCGGCGCTGCCGCGGCGCTGGGCGTGGAGTTTTTGGATGAAACGGGTCACGCCTTCGTTCCGGTGGGCAGGACGCTGGGGCGCATTGCCCATATCCGTATGGAAAGCGTCCTGCCGCAGCTGCGGCAGTCGGAGGTGGTGGCCATGTGCGACATTGACAACCCCCTCTGCGGCGAGAGCGGAGCCGCCGCCGTATTCGCCCCGCAAAAGGGTGCCGACGCGCAGACCGTCCGCCTGCTGGACAGTGGCCTGCGGCACCTGGCGCAGGTGGCAGAGCGGGATCTGGGTGTTTCCCTGTTGAATCTTTCCGGTGGCGGCGCTGCCGGCGGCTTTGGAGCGGGCAGCGTGGCCTTTCTCGGCGCAAAGCTGCAAATGGGCATCGAAACGGTGCTGGAGCTGACAGATTTTGATCGCCTGGCGGCGGATGCCGACCTCGTTATCACCGGCGAGGGGCGGCTGGACAGCCAGAGTCTGCGGGGCAAGGTCGTCATCGGCGTTGCTCGCCGCGCCCAAAAGCTGGGCGTGCCGGTGGTCGCTCTGGTAGGCGGCAGCGAGCCGTCTATGGACGAGGCCTATGCCGCCGGCGTCAGCGGCATTTTCCCCATCAACCCCTACCCGGCGCCCCTGGAGGACGCCATGCCCCGCTGCGGGGAACACCTGGCCTTCACCGCCCGAAATCTCTTGCATTTTGTAGAAAGCCTGCGAAAAATGTCGTGACCCGGTTGCTATTCCCACAGTTTTCCTGTATACTAACTTTAACAAACAAGAGGGGGAATATCCCATGCGTCCCGACGGTACCCGCGTAAAAGACCTGCCGCCCCTGGTGGCAGCCATACCCTACATCATGCCCAAGCGCTATGACGCCTGGAACACTATCACGGAAAACATCGACGAGGAAGTCATCAAGGAGTTCATCCGCAATCAGCGGCGGCAGGGCATCCGACTCAACCACATGAGCGTCATTATCTCTGCCTACTACAAGGCCACACTGGAGAACCCGAAGCTGAACTACTTCGTCATGAACCGCAAAATTTACAAGCGCAACCACTTCTGTGTGTCCTTCGTCATCATGAAGAAGCTGGCGGACGGCTCCCCCAGCGAGACCACGCTGAAGATCTATCTGGAGCCGGAGGACACGGTGTTCACCGTGAACGAAAAGATCCGCAAGGTCATCGAGGGCAACCAGCAGACGGAGCAGAGCAACAGCACCGACCATTTTGCCCGCTTCATGTTCTCCGTGCCGGGGCTGCCCCGCTTTGTCATCGGCCTTGCCTATTTTCTGGACAGGCACGGCCTGCTGCCCCGCAAGATCATCGAGCTTTCCCCCTTCCACACCAGCCTGTTCATCACCAATCTGGCCTCCATCAAGACCAGCTTCATCCACCACCACTGCTACGAGTTCGGCACCACCAGCGTCTTCGTGTGCATGGGCAAGCCCGTGCCCAACTACATGGCCGGCGACCTCAGCCGCAAGATGATGCCTCTGGGCATCGTCATGGACGAGCGCATCTGCACGGGGTATGAATACGCCGCCTTCTGCCACGATTTCCGCCGCCTGCTGTGCAAGCCCGAGGTGCTGACCCAGCCGTTTAACGCGCCGGCCGAATAAGCTATTTCCACGAAAAAAGTCACTTCCCCCGAGGGAAGTGACTTTTGTTTTCTTTGTTTTCATTGCGCCGCCGTGAGCCGGCTTTCTTACTCTTTTTTCAGCAGATAGTACCCGAAGGCGCGGGCCATGGACAGAACCATCACGGCCACCAGCGCTGCCGCTATCACATACGGCGCATTCGGCGAAAATTTATAGAAGAACAGCTCCGGCTTCAGCAGCAGGCCGATACCAAACAGGGGCGGGAATGCCACCAGAAAATATCCCACGGTCAGGCGAAGCGCCTCCATTTTTAAAAATCTCCTTTTCAACTTTATGTTTCTATGGCCATCAAGCAGGCGCACAGGATAGCGGCCGTGATCAGTAATGCTTTCGCGCGAGAATGCATAGTCGCTCCTCCTAATCTTGTATAAAAATGCAGGGTACGAATCACGAGGTTCGTCGGAAGCTGTTTTCATAGATGTCCACAAAGCCGCTGACGAATTCGGCTTGCTGCATTTCCTCTTTCGTCCCCTCGGAAAGCTGCCAGCCATACATACCGTAGGAATGGTAAGTCAACGGGGTAAGGGGCAGCAGGTGAAACTCCCTTTGAATAGCCCTGATCCCCTTGCCATAGTGCGTTCGCAGCGCGTGGAGGGCTTTGGCAGGATTTTTGAAAACAGCCCAGCCGTTTTCGTCTGCGCCAATGGCAAAGGCATCGCTGATCTTCAAGTATTTCTCTGTGTCCACCTCACCGCGGCAGTTGCCGCTGCCGATAATGTATTCCTGCGCAGCAGGATACCTCACCGGACGCCATACCGAGAAAAGTATTACGAGCACCGCGATCACGCCCAAAAGTGACCATTTCCAGTATTTTTTTAACATTTTCATAGTGTTCCCTGCTTTCTGCATTTTTCAGTGCTGCACCAAATCATGCGGGAGAAGGCTTTCTTTTTCCTTCGCAAAGGAAACGGCGAAAGCGGAATCTGTAAGGACAAGACTTCCTCATTCCCTGGTTCACCGGCTTTTTCATTGGGATGTTCGTTATCTCCGCACTCTGGCGTATCTCCCTCCATTTAAACCAACTTTGCTCCAACCGTTCCCTTCTTCACTAGCCCACTTGTGGTAGTTTGATGAATGCTGCGCCACTTCATAATCAGTGTAGCCTAAAGAAGCATCATATCTTCTTTTTCCCGTAACAAAGCCCATGTGTCCCCAATCCCCGTCATCATCGCTATCAGTCGCAATAAAATCACCGGCAGAAATGTTTTCACTGAACAAATAATTGCTCCTGCTTGTATACCCTATGCCCATATATCGTGCAAAAGTGTCTGCCCCAACCCAAGAGTTTGAATACTTATGGTTTGTCACTCCAAGTTTATTTTCGAATGTAGTATGCCACCAACCGGAAAGCACGCTTGGATATACGACTTGAGCTACACCTCCCTTTGCGAGAATTTGGGACACGAAATTGGTGCAATCGCCCTTAAGCGAAAGGTATCCATACTCAACGTAATTCGGAGATGTAGCACGGGCAGTGGCATATAAGATGCCCGTTGCAATATCAAAACCCAATGCATTTATTCCTACATGCTCCTGCACATCATTAAGTGTTAAGCTGTTGTCCTCAAGATATGCTGTATACTCATCATACGGCAGAAGCAGCGCTACATCAAGATCCATTACATCTATACTTGTACTGGCATTTGCCGGTGTTCTTTTGTTTGAGGCCAGAGTGCTTCTAATTGTATTGTTGGCCTTTTCATTTTCAAAAATGTCGTAGAAAATATCCATTTTGATATACTCTTCGCTGCACTCGGTGTACCATTCCGGCCGCAGGGAGTCATCTAAAAGCCGAACAGATGCATAGTAATACATTTCGGCGGTAGCAACGGACAAATCAGGCAGGCTGTACTTTACCTTCAGGAGATTTATAAAGCTCTCAAGTTCGCGATAAACGTTTTCTACCGCCGCTTCCGGATCATCAAATGTGCAGTATAGCCGGTACTCATTATTATTG
>OMQS01000179.1 GCA_900313295.1 uncultured Eubacteriales bacterium | reverse complement strand
GACCCGCATCTGACGGACAAAATTCACGACGGCGGCGTGTGGGCGGATCAGGGGGTCATTGCGGGCTGCGCCGGCGGCCTGTTTGACAACATCACCGAGGCGGCGGACATTCTGCGGGGCAAGTTCACCGGCAGCGGCGCTTTCAGCTTTGACGTGTACCCCACTTCGGTGCCGGTGTCGCTGGAGCTGATGAAGGTGGGCGCTACGGCGGCGCTTCTGGAGGCGGGGGCTATCATCAAGCCCAGCTTCTGCGGCCCCTGCTTCGGCGCGGGAGATGTGCCCGCCAACAACGGCCTTAGCCTGCGCCACACCACCCGCAACTTCCCCAACCGCGAGGGCAGCAAGCCCGGAGAGGGGCAGTTTGCCGGCGTGTGCCTCATGGATGCCCGATCCATCGCTGCCACCGCGGCAAGCGGCGGCCGCATCACCCCCGCCACGGAGGTGGACTATGCCCCCGTGCGGCACGAATATCATTTTGACGGCACGGTGTATAAAAATCGGGTATATTACGGCTTCGGCAAGGCCGACCCCACGGCGGAGCTGCAAATGGGTCCCAACATCACCGACTGGCCCAAGATGCACGCGCTGGAAGAGAACCTGCTGGTGGAGCTGGCGGCGGTGATCCACGACCCTGTGACCACCACCGACGAGCTGATCCCCTCGGGCGAGACCTCCTCCTACCGCAGCAATCCCCTGCGGCTGGCGGAGTTTACCCTGAGCCGGCGGGTGCCGGAGTATGTGGGGCTTTCCAAGAAGATCGCGGCGCAGGAAAATGACCGGCGCAGCGGCGTGGTGTCGGCGCATTTGAGAGAGGTGCTCTCGCAGGTGGGTGACGCCGACGAGCTGGCAAAATGCACGCAGTTCGGCTCTGCCGTGTTCGCCAATAAGCCCGGCGACGGCAGCGCCCGGGAGCAGGCGGCCTCCTGCCAGAAGGTGCTGGGGGGCTTTGCCAACATCTGCTACGGCTTCGCCACCAAGCGCTACCGCAGCAACTGCATCAACTGGGGCATCCTGCCCTTCACCATAGACGAGGGCGTGCCCTTCGACTACGAGAGCGGCGACTGCGTGTTCGTGCCCCATATCCGGCAGGCGGTGGAGAGCGGGCAGGAGGACATCCCCGCCAAGGTCATCTGCAAAGACAGCAGCGTTCATGACCTGCTGCTGCATGTGAAGGGGCTGACGGCGGACGAAAAGGAGATTCTGCTGCGGGGCTGCCTGATGAATTATTATGCAAAACGGATGGCTGCGGAGAAATAACAGAGCCATGCACCTTATATAATGTAGGAAAGGACACACTATGGAAAAAATCAAAATGACCACGCCCCTGGTGGAGATGGACGGCGACGAGATGACCCGCATCCTCTGGGGCATGATAAAAGAGCAGCTGCTGCTGCCCTTTGTGGACTTGAAAACGGAGTATTATGACCTGGGGCTGCTGCACCGGAACGAAACGGAGGATCGGGTGACGGCGGAGGCTGCCAACGCCACCCGCCGGCTGGGCGTGGCCGTAAAATGCGCCACCATCACCCCCAACAAGCAGCGCATGGAGGAGTACCCCCAGCTCACCCGGATGTGGAAAAGCCCCAACGGCACCATCCGGTCGATTCTGGACGGTACGGTGTTCCGCGCGCCTATTCTCATTGACACCATCCACCCTGTGGTGAAAAACTGGAAAAAGCCCATCACCATTGCCCGCCACGCCTATGGCGATGTGTATAAAAGCGTGGACATGCGCACCACGGAGCCGGGAGTCTGCACCATGACCTTCAAGGGGGAGAGCGGCGCGGAGCAGACCGTCACCGTGCAGAAGGTGGACGGCCCCGCCGTGTGGCAGGGTCAGCACAACAAGGAGGGGAGCATCCGCTCCTTTGCCCGCGCCTGCTTCCAGTACGCCATTGACACGAAGCAGGATCTGTGGTTCTCCACCAAGGACACCATTGCCAAGGTCTATGACGGCGAGTTCAAGCGGGTGTTTGAGGAGGAATATGAAAATTATAAGGCCGAGTTTGACAAGCTGGGCATCACCTATTTCTATACGCTCATCGACGATGCCGTGGCGCGGGTCATTCGCTCGGAGGGCGGGTTCATCTGGGCGTGCAAGAAC
Organism: uncultured Eubacteriales bacterium; assembly: GCA_900313295.1. Lineage (GTDB taxonomy): Bacteria > Bacillota > Clostridia > Oscillospirales > Oscillospiraceae > Vescimonas. Next base: position 1,795 of record OMQS01000179.1, on the reverse strand, counting down.
TATGACGGCGACGTGATGAGCGACATGGTGTCCACCGCCTTCGGGAGCCTGGCCATGATGACCTCCGTGCTGGTGGCGCCCGACGGCACCACGGAATATGAGGCCGCTCACGGCACCGTGACCAAGCACTACTACAGGCACCTCAAGGGGGAGAAGACCTCCACCAACCCCATGGCGACCATCTTCGCCTGGAGCGGCGCGCTGCGCAAGCGGGGGCAGCTGGACGGGCTGGCTGACTTGGAGAATTTCGCGGAGCAGCTGGAGCGGGCGTGCTTTGACACGCTGGGGCAGGGCACCATGACCAAGGATCTGGTGGGGCTGGTGGACGAGGGCGTGTCTGCCCGCGCCGTCACCAGCGAGGAGTTCATTGCTGCCATTCGGGAGAATCTGGAAAAGCGGCTGTGAAAAAAGCAAGGCGCCCCGCGGTGGGGAAGCCTTGCGGCAGGTGAAAAGCGGCTATTATGAGGCGGCTTGCGGGCTGGCGCGGCGCTCCACGATGCACCCTATGCCATGGGGGAGATACAGGGGATACGGATTCCCACGTCGCTTCGCTCCTCGGAATGACAGATCAATTTACTTCACGTTGGGCACCACGCCGAGGATCACCAGCGGCTCGGAGCCGGTGTTCACCACGCTGTGGCTGTGGCCGACGGCGCAGTAGTGAGTCATGCCGGCGCGAACTGCCACTTCCTCGCCGTCGTCGGTGCATACGCCCTCGCCGGAGAGGAAGTGCATCACCTCGAAGCTGCCCTCGTGGACATGGTGGCCGATGGTGCTGCCGGCGGGCAGGGTCAAAATTAAAATTTTTCCCTGTTCGTCTTCAAATTTGCGCACCAGCGCCTGCCCCTCGCCGCCCTTGAAACGGGGCACGGCCACCTCGGGGACGGAAGCGAAATCAAGAAACATGACGGCATCTCCTTTGCGTTTTTTTTCAATTATAACAGACCTTGGCGCAGACCACAAGGAGGGATTTTTCATGAAGGACAGAAACACCGAGATACGGGAGGCCATCGACGCCGGAAATCGGGCGATGGACGCGCTGGACGAGGCGCTGGGGCACCTGAAGACCGCCCACGGGCTGGGCATCTGGGACATGCTGGGCGGCGGCTTTTTCAGCAGCTTTCTCAAGCACTCCAAAATGGATGACGCCCAGCGGGCTATGCAGTACGCCCAGCAGGAGCTGCAGAATTTCAGCCGAGAGCTGGAGGACGTGCAGATGGCGCTGGATTTTCAGGTGAATTTTGACGGAATGACCCGCTTTTTTGACATGTTCTGCGACAACTTCTTCGTGGACTGGATGGTGCAGGATCAGATCGTTCGGGCGCAGGAGAGTGTGGCCGACGCCCGCCGGCGGGTGTGGGAGGCGGTGCAGCAGCTGCAGTTCATGGCGGGGGAGTGAGAGAAGCGCGGCGTGTGACGATGTCCCTGTCCGCCTGCATGATACGTCCCACAGCCCGCCAAAAAGCCTGCCATTACGAACCGGCGCGCAGGCGGGGGGACGATCCGTCCCCCGATTTGCCGTGTAAAACCGTTTTGTATAGTCTTTTAAAAGCACAGGGAGAGAGCGTTCGCTCTCTCCCTGTGCTTTTGTGTTTGTCGCTTAGGCGAAGAGGTAGCTGTACTTGTCACGAATGGTGACGATCAGCTTCTCCAGGTCGGCGGGCAGGTCGTTATCGCGGCTCAGGTCGTAGTCCTTAGGCTCACCGAAGGTGCGCACACGAACCATATCGCCGCCCAGGAACAGCACACCGGCGTTCTTGGAGTCCACCATGTCCTCCTCGGTCTGGAACAGGGT
>OMQS01000072.1 GCA_900313295.1 uncultured Eubacteriales bacterium | reverse complement strand
CGGAGCAAACACCGCCGACCGTGTGCCCAGCACGATCTTTGCCGCCCCCTGCCGGATCCGCTTATATTGGTCGTACCGCTCGGTGACCCCCAGTCCGCTGTGCAGAAGCGCCACGTCCTCCCCGAAATACATGGAGAACCGCTGCATCATCTGCGGGGTCAGGGCGATCTCCGGCACAAGGATCATGGCCGTTCTGCCCTCCTGCAGAAGCCGCTGGGCAAGCCGGATATATACCTCGGTCTTACCGCTGCCCGTGACGCCCTGCAGCAGCGTCACGCCGGCTTTCCCGCTGTGTACGCTCTGCAAAATGTCCTCGTAGGCCGCCTGCTGCTCCGCATTCAGCCGGATCTCCGGTGCCGTTTCATCCGCCGCACGGAGCCGGACGCGAAACACCTCCTGCTCCCGCATGGAGAGGGTCTTCCCCTCCGCCATTTTCATCACGGCCTGACGGCTCACGCCGGTGAAATAGACAAGATCGTGCAGCGAAGTTTCCCCGTTTTGCAGCAGGAACAGCAGCGCGTCGCTCTGGCGGGGCGCCTGCTTCCGCTTTTTCTGCGCCAGCACATCCGCCTCCTCCGGCTCAATAGCCAGCGAAATGAGCTTATCCGTTTTGTCGGAGGTACGGCGGCTGGATTCCTGCCGGCAGGCCGCAAGCCCCAGAGCCTGCAATCTCTGCAGCACGGCTCTCGCCTGCGGCTGCGCAGCCTGAAGCGCCGCAAAGGTCTGCTCCCGCTGCCGCAGCATGTCCGCCAGCTGTGTTTCCTTCTCCGTCAGCTCCCCCTCGGCCGTTTTCCTCGTCAGCGACCATATTTCCCTGTGCTCATACCACAGCCCAATGGGCAAAATAGCGTGGAGCGCATCGTAAAACGTGCAGAAATACCGCTGACACATCCACAGCGCCAGACGGATCTGCCGGTCGGAAAGCTGCGGCGCCTCGTCCAGCACCGAAAGCACAGCCTTCAGCTTGCGCTCCGGCTGGCCGTTCTCCACGGCCAAAACCATCCCCTCCGAGCAGCGATTCCCCCGCCCGAACGGAACCATGACCCGCAGACCGGCGCTGACGGTCATGCCGTCCGGCACCTGATAGGAATAGGGCTTGTCTATGGCGTAGGTGGCCGCCTCTATTGCAATTTTGGCGATCTGTGCCATAGCGCCCTCCCTGCCGCTTAGTTGTTGTCTGTGTCGATGACCGTGTCGATGGTCGATGCGTCAAACAGTCCCTCGGCCACTTCGTTAATGGCCATGGTCACGGGCTTTTCCTCCAGAATTTCCCCGTTCTCCTCCGCCTCCAGAGCAATCTGGCGGGCGCGCCGCGCCACCACATTCACCATCATGTAGCGGTTGGGGATGTACTCATTGAGCTTCGTCATTGCGGGATACAGCATCATAATTGATCAACTTCCTATCTGCCTTTCGGCTAAATTTTTATAAATTTTATTCGCTCAGCAGCTTCTCGATCAAGTCCACGGACTTGCAGTGCTCGGCGCAGAGAATGGACTTCAGCTGGAACACGGCGCTTTCCACGGTGTCATTGATAACAAAATAATCATACCGATCCGCCATTTTCAGCTCCACCTTCGCCCGCAGCAGCCGCTTTTGCACCTTGTCCACGTCGTCCGTGCCCCGAGCCGTGAGCCTCCGCTCCAATTCTGCCCAGGAAGGCGGCGCAATAAAAATGCGAACGGTTTCCGGCCGTTTGGCGCATATCTGCTGCGCCCCCTGGATCTCAATGTCCAGGATCACGTCCCGTCCGGACTCCATGGCCTCGTCCACAAATTTCTTGGGCGTGCCGTAAAAATTGCCCACATACTCGGCATACTCCAAAAACGCATCCTCCTCGATCATCTGGTGGAAATATTCCGGAGCGATGAAATGATAATGTATGCCGTCCACTTCCCCTTCGCGGGGGCCTCTCGTGGTGGCGGAAACGGAAAAATACAGATCCGGATACTCCTTGAGCAGGGCGTTGAGCACCGTGCTCTTCCCCACGCCGGACGGACCGGAAATAATGAATGTCTTACCCTTGCTCAAAGCAATTCCTCCTGTGTAAAGTCTTCTACCTTCATCCCCAAGCGGGGCGCCAATTTCTCTGTGGACAGCGCCGACAGCACCACATGGTCGCTGTCCATGATCAGCACCGCCGCTGTCTTGCGGCCGTAGGTCGCGTCAATGAGCATCCCGCTGTCGCGGGACTCCTGAATGAGCCGCTTCACCGGCGCGGAATCGGGGCTGACAATGGAAATGAGCCGCTGCGCGGAAATGAGGTTGCCGAATCCGATGTTTATCAGTTCCATACGCCGCTCCTCACTCGATGTTCTGCACCTGTTCGCGGATCTTCTCCACCTCGGCCTTCATGTTCACAACATCGCGGGCGATGGTCAAGTCGTTGCACTTGGAGCCGATGGTGTTGCATTCGCGGTTTACCTCCTGGATCAAAAAGTCCAGCTTTCGCCCCGCCGGTTCCTCGCCGGCCAGCATGGTGCGCAGCTGTGCCAGATGGCTCCGCAGGCGCACAGTCTCCTCGTCCACGGCGATCTTGTCGGCAAATATAGCCGCCTCCGTCAATATCCGGCTCTCGTCGATGGTGGTGGACTGCAGCACCTCCCGCATCTTCGCCTCCAGCCTTGCCCGATATTCGGCCACAGTCTGGGGCGAGCGTTCCTCCACCTTGGCCACCACGGCCTCAATGGTGTCGGCTCGTCCGGCAATGTCCTCGCAGAGCTTTTCGCCCTCCACGCTGCGCATCTGCCGGTGAGCGGCCAGCGCCTCCTCCAGCACGGCGCAGATGTCGGCGGAGATCATCTCCAGATCCTCCTCTGCCTTGGTCACCGTCAGCACATCGGGAAATTTTGCCAGAGCCACCGGGGACAGATCGTTAGACAGCACGAACATCTCCTGCAGCCGGCTCAGCGCCTCATAATAGCTCCTGGCCAGCGCCTCATTCACCTGCACAACCGTTTGATCCGCCTCCACGGTGTCCATGGTGACGAACACATCCACCTTGCCGCGGGAGATAGACTTCTGCACCAGCGCCTTCATGGCGTCCTCGGCAAAAATATACGCTCTCGGCATTTTCACCGTGCAGTCCAGATAGCGGTTGTTGACAGACCGCACCTCCACCGTGATGCTTCGTCCGTTGCGCTCCTGCCGCGCGCGGCCGTAACCGGTCATACTCTTGACCATTTCTCCATTCCTCCTCTATCCTGTCAGCAGCAGTAGAAAATACGGCTGCCGCCAAACAAACAATTCACGCAAATCAGTGCGCCGCACACCTTGGTGCAATAATCACTTTCAAAAGCGCCGGTCGAGTTGTTTCTGTAGCCGTTGGGACGGTATGTGCTGCCCCGTCCGTCCAGAATGTCCAGCGCGCGGCGGTATTCCGGATTATTCGGCTCCATCTGCACCGCCGTTTCATAGTAGCGTTTGGCCTCGTCCATCCAGCCCTTGCGATAGCAGATCACGCCCTTGAGGAAGTTCCACTCGGCGTTGTGGTCGCTCATGGCATTGAGCTGCTCCTCGGCCAGATTCAGGCTGCCCTGCGCAATGCTCATACGCACGCGGCTGAAAGCCGGATCGCCGCCGTAAGCGCTTCGGTATCCGCCGTAAGCTCCTCCGCCGAAGGGATTCCCCCCGTAGGCGCCGTAGCCTGCATTTTGTCCGGTGCCGCCGTTTTTCCGCATGGACTGCACCGCCTCGTAGGCCTCGTTAATCTCCTTCATCTTCTCCTGCGCCACGTCCGCCAGCGGCGAATCGTGGTAGTTATCCGGATGATACTTCCGTGCCAGATTTCTGTATGCTTTTTTTATTTCTTCATCTGTTGCGGAGCTGGGCACGCCCAGCACCTCATAGGGGTCACGCATTATTGGGTCCTGCCTTTCCTTTGGCGTTCTGTGTATCTTTTGCTCTTTTGATAGGTTCCCTGCAGCACGGCGCCGCCCACTGCATACAGACCCTCGTATACCACGCTCTCGATGATGCCCGTCCAGCAGCCGAAGTCCGCCAGCTCAAAAGCCGCCGCCATAGTCCGCACGGACGCATCCAGAGACGCAGCCACCCGCGCCTTATCCTCCGGCTGCAGCTCGCCGTTTTCCGCCTTGTACCGCAGCAGCAGCGGGTTATAGCTGCCGCTTTCGCTGTCCTCCTTCAGGTCGTCCAGCGCATCCACCAGATAGATCCACCGCCCCAAATGGTACAGCATTTCCTCCAGCACACGCCGCTTCGCACCCTCCGGCTGCATAGCGGCAGCATCCCTCAAAAGCAGGGCAAACGCGTCCGCCGCCTCATCCGGCACGGCGCATTTCTCCCGCTCCAGAGCGGAGAGCTTGTCCAGATGCATCCGTATGCTTCTGTCCGCCTCCGGACGGTTTTTTCGGGCTTTTTTATATGCTCCGCGCAAAAATACGGAGAAAACTCTGTATTTCAGCCCGCCCCAGAAGCCGTGATCCGCCACGCCGTCCCGCAGCTGCCACCACGTCAAAAGCACGCTCATGTCCGCCGCCGACTCCAGCGCAGCCGAAGGCTCGCAGGCGCAGCGGGGATGAACTGGGTGCAGCGCGCACCGCCGCTTGCGGCAGTCCGGCGTTTCGCCGCCGGATAAAAGCATCGCCAGAAAAACAAGGTCGTAGTTCAGTATCATGCGGGCAGCCGCCCCATAGCGTTTTCCCAGCGTGTGGCAAAGGCCGCAGTAGCAGCTCTGATACAGCTCCTTTTCCTCTCCGTTTAGCTTATCCGGAGAGATGCGCACATATCCAAACATCAGAACAGCCGCATAATAGTATAGGTCAGCACCTCGTGCCGCTTGGCATACCGGTCATAAAATATGCTCGGCAAAAAGGCAGCAGCGGCCGCAGCGATGGCAATGATGTAGCGCACCTTTTCCGCCAGCCCTTCCGAGAGGAAGTAGCCCAGCAGAAAGGCCACCACCGGCAGCAGGTACACCAGCGCCACCACGCCCAGCAGCTTTTTCGTCTCGCTCTGCACCACCACTTTATCCCCCGGCTTCACGCCGACGGGGTCACTGGCACGCGCGTGGATGGCCGCTCCGGTCATGCCGCAGCCCGCGCACTCCTCGCAGTCATGTCCGCAGGCAGATTTTCGGGGCACGGAGATCTCCACGAACCCCGCATCCAAAATTTTTTCAACTGTTGCGATCTGCGTCATGTGCCTGTCCTTTCACTTTCGATGGTTCCGTTGGTATCCAGCCTCACATTCACCTGATAGTTTCCCTTTGCGCTGACATTCTCGTAGCCGCTCACCACGATATTCACCGGCAGCGTGTATTCCCCTGCGCTGCTGAGGCTGCTGAAATCAATCACCGCCACGATCTCCTCGCCCGTGATGGCGTTGATCTCCGCGGCGAGGCCACGAAGGGTCACCTGAATGCTCTCCGTGACGCACTGCCCCGTGAAGCCCTCCTTCACCCGCTCAACGAGGAACCTGCTGACTGTAAAGGTCTTCTCCATTACACCCGTTACGGTGAATTTCACCGTAGCGTTTTTGATGTTGCTGACGATCTCGGTGTTTTCAGGTGCAATGATCTCATAATACATGGTCTGCGACTGGGAAATATCCTGCAGATACACCGTGTCCAGCGTGATGGCGCTGATGCCGTCCAGCACCTCTTTTTCGCCCGCCAGCGTAACAGAGCGCGGGGAAATGGTGTATTTAGTCTGCTCCAGCGTGGAGCCGGCGGACTCCCGCACGATGATCTCCAGCGGCACCTCCTTGGTGGTCTTCACCGGCACCTTCACCTGCACCAGCTTGGCGGCCGGCCGAATGGCGTCGTTGTTTATGGCGATGTCGTTGTAGTCGTACAGGGTAAAGCCCACTGCGTTTTCATAGGATTTGTCCGTTCCGTTTATGTCCACGGTCAGCTTGGCATAGCTGACGTTCACCAGGTCGTCTCTCTGTCCGTGGAGCAAAAGGGAGTCCATATCCAGAATCGGGTCTTCCGCATAGAAGTTCTTCTTCGGCGTGCCCGTCACTTCGCATCTGATGGGTACCGTCTTGGAAAACAGCTCGCCCACTGTCACGGTGACGCGGTAGGCGCTGGCCCAATCCACGGAAATGGAGTTTTTCGCCACGCCGTCGGGATACACCACCTGGTAAGTCAGGCTCTGTGTCCCCGCCTCCGTGATGGAGCCGGTATCCACCACCACGCGAATATCATCCTTGTCGATTTGCCAGAGCTGGCGGCGGGGTCCCTTCAGGGTGAGGTCGATAGTGGTGTCATAGCCCGACAGGATCATCAGGCCTCTGTCCGCCAGTGTCGTGCTCTCGCCGTAGAATTCCACCGGAATATTCTTCACCTTCATGGGCACACTGGGCTGGCGCACGGTGTCAACATACAGCCAAATGGCGATGGCGGCAACAATAGACGCTGCAATGCGCACCGCTTTACGCTTTTTATTCATCCCCGCTGCCCCCTTTCTTCTGGCGCAGGTGATCCAGCAGCCATGTGCTCTTTTGGGGCTGCTCCTCGG
>OMQS01000060.1 GCA_900313295.1 uncultured Eubacteriales bacterium | reverse complement strand
CCAGCTCCAGGCAATGGCCTCGTGCTTGAAGTAGTCGCCGAAGGAGAAGTTGCCCAGCATCTCAAAATAGGTGCCGTGGCGGGCGGTGTGCCCCACGTTGTCGATGTCGCCGGTGCGGATGCACTTCTGGCAGGTACACACCCGATGGCGGGGCGGCTCCTCTTCGCCCTTAAACCAGGGCTTCATGGGGGTCATGCCGGCGTTGATGAGCAGGATGGACTTGTCGTTTTGGGGTACCAGCGAAAAGCTGGGCAGGCGCAGATGGCCTTTGCTCTCAAAGTAGCTCAGGAACATTTCCCGCAGCTCGTTGAGGCCGTGATAGGGATGGGACATAGTTGATTACTCCTTTTATATGAATTTATTTTAATTTTTCAGTGAGTTCTGCCAGCTCCCGCTCCAGATTATGGAAAAACTGGGTGATGTGCCAGCCGTCGGCCAAGGCGTGGTTCACAAACACCGTGACGGGCATGGTGATCCGGCCGTTTGCCTCCGTGTACTTTCCCCAGGAAAAGCGGGGATTGCTGTCCTCCGGCCCCACATGGGGATGCTTGAGCTGAGTGTAGGCCAGCCACGGCACGCAGGAAACAAAGAAATTGCTCAGCGGGTCGCCGCTTTCCACCAGCTCGTCCCCCGCCAGAGCCTCCGCCTGCCGGCGCTTGCCCTCCGCCAGAAACGCCTCATAGGGAAGCTGTCCGCTGTCCACCAAGCAGTAGACATACACGCCGCTGTCTTTCATGGCCGTGTAGGAGGGGCAGCAGCGGTCAAACTCCACCACCTGCCCGTTCAGCAGCCGCCGCCGAAACTCCGGCACGGCATTTGCGGCTCTTGTAAGGGCATAGAGAAAGCTGAGGAAAAAGGGTCGCCCCTGCACCGCCGCGTGAAACGCCGTAATATCCACCTGCACGGTAATGCCCGCCCACGGATCCGCCATGGAGCGGAAGTAGGCAAACTGCCCGCTGCGGGGATCGGACGCCATATCCACGAATCTATACGCCATTACATCGCCTCCAATAAAAAAACTCCGCCCCCACGCATAGGGGCGAAGCAATACTTCACGGTACCACCCTAATTCGGCAGACAGGTCTGCCCTCTTAGCCATCCGGTAACGGGGATGGATCGTCCGGCTCCTCGCCGGCGGCTCCGAAGCGGCTTGCAGACGCCTTCCTCCAATGGGCTTCCACCATTCCCCATCTCGCTATGGATCAGCGGTCTGCTTGACTTCCTCTCAGCTTTTTTCTCATTTTATCACAAATCCGCCGCTTGTCAATACATTCCCCGCCCTCTCCTCCTTTTTTTGTCCATGTTGCCCCTTGCTCCCCATAATTTTTCTGTTATACTTAGTGTGTCCCGTCAAAAAGAGAAAGGTGAAGGTTGATTTCAAATGATACGAAGCAAGAATATTGACTGGTACCGCCACCTCTCCTTCGCCGCCGTAGGCGGCTTCTTTGCCGCATACGCCGTTTTGCTGCGAATGGGCGTCATGGCCAATGCCCAGACGCTGAACCTGCTGGAGCTGCTCATATCCATTCTGCGGTGCAACTGGCTGACGGCGCTTATGCATGTGGGCGCTCTGGCGCTGTATGTGCTGGGCACCATGTCCACGGTGGTGCTGCCCCATCTGTTCGGGTGGGATATGCGGCGGGTCTGCCCGCTCATCGACGCCCTGTGCGCCGTGGTGTTGGTGTTTCTGCCGGTGGACATGCCCGTGATGCTCTCCCTGTACCCCATATTTTTTGCCATGAGCGTCCAGTGGAGCTCCTTCACCGGCGCGCAGGATCACATCAGCTCCACCATTTTTTCCACCAACAACACCAAGCAGGCGTCCCTGTCGCTGGCGCGGCACCTGTGTTTCCGCGAAAAAGGACAGCTTCGGCGGATGTGGTTCTATATCTCCACCATCCTCTGCTTCCATGTGGGCGCCGCCATAGCCTATTTCTCCGCCCAGTGGCTGGAGCTAAGCTCCTCCCTGTGTGCCCTGCCGCTCATCGCTCTGGCCTACTATATGGTGGTGTGCGAGGAGCGCTACACCCAGTCGCAGGCAGACGCTCCGGTGTGATCTTCCTCTCCGTCCTACTGCGCTGCTGCATCTGTGGCAGCGCAGTTTCTGTTTTATACTATATTTTGTATGTGTAGTGGGTACATATTTACTACATTTTGTGCTTTTTGTTTGTTTCTCCAAATTTCTCGCTGTATTTTTGGCACAGATTCTCTCCATATTTTGTGCTCTCCCCTCTTGTAATCCCACAATATATAGTGTACTATAAATGTGTTCACACATAGAGAAGATAAATGTTTGCCCCCAGGGCAGAGGAGGATAAAGAGATGAAGATCATCAAGCGAAACGGCTCGGAGGAGATTTTTGACATCACAAAGATCATCGTCGCCGTCACCAAGGCTAATGACTCCGTGGACGAGGCCGACCGCATGACCCCCGTGCAGATCCAGCGCATTGCCGAGTCCGTGGAGCTCCAGTGCCAGAAGATCGGCCGCGCCGCCACCGTGGAAGAGATCCAGGACATGGTGGAGCACTACATCATGGCTCACGGCGCTTTCGAGGTAGCCAAGCACTACATCACCTACCGCTACACCCGCTCCCTGGTGCGCAAATCCAATACCACGGACGAGAAGATTCTCTCCCTCATCGAGTGCAACAACGAGGAGGCCAAGCAGGAAAACTCCAATAAGAACCCCGTGGTGAACTCCACCCAGCGGGACTATATGGCCGGCGAGGTCAGCCGTGACCTCACCGAGCGCATTCTCCTGCCCCAGGACATCGTGGATGCCCATCGGGAGGGCATCATCCATTTCCACGACAGCGATTATTATGCCCAGCACATGCACAACTGCGACCTGGTGAATCTGGAGGACATGCTGCAAAACGGCACCGTCATCACTGGCACCCTCATCGAGCGCCCCCACAGCTTCGCCACCGCCTGCAACATCGCCACCCAGATCGTGGCACAGGTGGCCAGCAACCAGTACGGCGGCCAGTCCATCAGCCTCACCCATCTGGCTCCCTTCGTGGAGGTCAGCCGCCAAAAGATCCGCAAGATCGTGCTGGCCGAGATGACGTCCATCGGCGTAGACCCCGGCGAGGAGAAGATCAGCGAGCTGGTGGAGACCCGTCTGCGGGAGGAGATCCGCCGCGGCGTGCAGACCATCCAGTACCAGGTGGTGACCCTCCTGACCACCAACGGTCAAGCTCCCTTCATCACCGTGTTCATGTACCTCAACGAGGCGCGCAACGAGCGAGAGAAGAAAGACCTGGCCATGATCATTGAGGAGATGCTCCTGCAGCGCTATCAGGGCGTGAAGAACGAAAAAGGCGTGTGGGTCACCCCCGCCTTCCCCAAGCTCATCTACACGCTGGAGGAAGACAACATCCACGAGGATTCCCCCTACTGGTACTTAACGGAGCTGGCCGCCAAGTGCACCGCCAAGCGCATGGTGCCGGACTATATTTCCGAAAAGAAGATGAAGGAGCTGAAGGGCGACGTATACACCTGCATGGGCTGCCGCTCCTTCCTGACCCCCGACCGCTTCACCGACGCCGGAGTGGGCAATATTGCCAACGCCGGAAACTATGAGCCCGGCAAGCACAAGTACTATGGCCGCTTCAATCAGGGCGTGGTCACCATCAACCTGCCGGACGTGGCTCTGTCCTCCGGCGGCAACATCGACAAGTTCTGGAAGGTCTTTGACGAGCGGCTGGAGCTGTGCCACCGCGCGCTGCGCTGCCGTCACGACCGTCTGAAGGGCACCACCTCCGACGCCGCCCCCATCCTGTGGCAGTACGGCGCTCTGGCTCGGCTCAAAAAAGGCGAGTGCATCGACAAGCTCCTCTACGGCGGCTACTCCACCATTTCTCTGGGCTACGCGGGTCTGTATGAGTGCGTAAAGTACATGACCGGCAAGAGCCACACCGACCCCTCCGCCACCCCCTTCGCGCTTTCCATTATGAAGAAGATGAACGAGAAGTGTCAGGAATGGAAAACCGCCGAGAATATCGACTACTCCCTCTACGGCACGCCTCTGGAGTCCACCACCTACAAGTTCGCCAAGTGCCTGCAAAAGCGCTTCGGCATCGTTGAGGGCATCACCGACAAGGGCTACATCACCAACAGCTACCACGTCCATGTCACCGAGCCTATCGACGCCTTCCGAAAGCTGGAGTTCGAGGCGCAGTTCCAGCACCTGTCCCCCGGCGGCGCCATCAGCTATGTGGAAGTGCCGGATATGCAAAACAACATCCCCGCCGTGCTGGAAGTGATGAAGTTCATCTATGACCACATCATCTACGCCGAGCTGAACACCAAGAGCGACTACTGCCAGGTCTGCGGCTGGGACGGCGAGATCGAAGTCGTTGAGGAAGACGGCAAGCTCATCTGGAAATGCCCCCAGTGCGGCAACACCGATCAGGATAAGATGAACGTGGCGCGCCGCACCTGCGGCTACATCGGCACCCAGTTCTGGAATCAGGGTCGCACGCAGGAGATCAAGGATCGCGTCCTGCACCTGTGATCCCCACCGAAATCATGAAAGCAAGGGGCAGGCACAGCCTGTCCCTTGCTTGCGGAAATGAGGTCATCGTATGTACTACGGCGAACTGAAAAAATGCGACATTGCCAACGGCGAAGGCGTGCGGGTCTCCCTGTTCGTGTCCGGCTGCCGCAACCGCTGCAAAGACTGCTTTCAGCCCGAAACCTGGGACTTCTGCTTTGGAAAGCCCTTCACGGAGGACACGGAGCGGGAGATCTTTGCCGAGCTGGACAAGTCCTATATAGCGGGGCTTTCCCTGCTGGGCGGCGACCCCTTCGAGCCGGAAAACCAGCGTGCCCTCCTGCCCATGCTGCGCCGCATTCGGGAAAAATATCCCCAAAAGACCGTGTGGTGTTACACCGGCTACCGTCTGGAGGAGCTTATGTCCGCGGGATCACACCCCAGATGCGAGGCCACGGAGGAAATGCTCTCCTGCATCGACATCCTCATCGACGGCCGCTTCATCGCCGAGGAAAAGGACATTTCTCTCCAGTTTCGGGGCAGCCGCAATCAGCGTATTATCGACATGGACCGCAGCCGCCAGGCGGGAAAAATCGTTCTCTGGGATAAGCTCCGCAAATAAATGAAACATGATAAAAGGGCATCTTCCCCAAAGAAGATGCCCTTTATCTGTATGGCTATTGATTTTATTGATTTTCTCAGCAAATCAGCCGCGGAAGATTTCGCCCTCCGTGGGGCCGCCGGCGGCCTGCGCCTCGTCGGTGTCGATGTGCATGGTGGTGGCGCCGTCGGTGTTCACGCGAACCACAACGTCGTCAAAAATCAGCTTGCGGCCCTCGCCGCCGCAGGCCACGCGGATGATCTCGCCGTTCTTGATGCCCATCTTCTCGGCATCCGCCTCCAGCACATGAAGATGACGCTTGGCAATGATAACGCCCTCCGTCAGCTCCACTTCGCCGGCAGGCCCGATGAGCTTGCAGGCGCCGGAGCCGGCCACATGGCCGCTCTCCCGCACAGGCGCGTCAATGCCCAGCGCACGGGCGTCGGAGCCGGAGACCTCCACCTGGTCGGCCTTGCGCACAGGCCCCAGAATGGACACATTGGCCATTTCCTTCTTCGGCCCCACCAGAGTGACCCGCTCATTACAGGCGAACTGGCCGGGATAGGACAGATCCTTGCGCTTGGTGAGCTGATAGCCGGCGCCAAACAGCTTTTCAACAGTTTCCTGCGTCAGATGAATGTGGCGGGCAGATGTTTCAATCATGAATTTCATTTTGATCTTCCTCCTGTTTTGTATGATCCTCCGTCTTCGGCTGCGCCGAAGCGGTCAAATCCTCTTTATCCGTCGTCAGGCGGATCTCCTCCACCTCGTCGATGTTGAAATACTGCCGGCTCACGGCGTTGATAACGCCCGTTGCCGCCAGAAGCTGCCCCTTTTTCCACTTCTGCAAAAGCTTTTCCTCCGCGTGGATCACCAGCCCGAAGCCGGTATCAATCTCCCCGTTTTCGTCCAGCCCGCAGTAAGGAAAGCGAACCGTCACCTTCCGGCCGTTATACTTGCTCTGCTGCCCGTGGGTATACTCCGCCCGCACCTGTTCGAAGGTCATGGGGTAGATCTCCCCATCGGGCATGTGGAAAAACAGCGCGCCGTACAGCCGGCTCAAACGCTTGCGGTTGTTGCCGCTCCTGACCACCGCCAGCATACACACAACGATCACCAAAACAAGCCCCATCTTGGCCTGCTTCATAAAAATGGAAACAATGCACAAAATGAAACCCGCAGCCAGCAGGATCTGGTTCATCAGATCCTGTCTTTTCAACGTACTCAAAATCTTTTTCATACAATAACTCCTTTTCGGGGCTTCCTGTATGATACCACTTTCCCCTTCCATATGCAAGGGCTGAAAAAAAATGCTTGCTTTTTTGCGGATATTTTGTATAATTATCGCATATGTCTTTCCCTATTTAATTAATGATCCTAATAACGAGGTGAGCAAATGAGTGTCAAACTGGAGCTGTATCGGGTTTTTAAGGAGGTCGCCGAGGCCGGCAACATCACAGCCGCAGCGCAGAATCTGTTTATTTCCCAGTCTGCGGTGAGCCAGTCCATCAAGCAGCTGGAGTCGGAGCTGCAGACCCGCCTCTTTGCCCGAAACTCTCGCGGTGTGTCCCTGACGCCGGACGGAAAAATGCTCTATGAATACGTCCGCAGCGCCATGGGTCTGCTGGAAACAGGCGAGGAAAAGCTGTCCCAGTCCCGCCAGCTGCAAGTGGGGCACCTGACCATCGGCGCCAGCGACACGGTGACCAGCCAGTTCCTCCTCCCCTATCTGGATCGGTTCCACCGCCAGTACCCCGGCGTACACATCCAGATCGTGTCCGGCCGCAGCCACAAGGTGCTGGGTCTGCTGCAATCCGGAAAAGTGGACATTGCCTTTGCCAGCACGCCCCAGGACGCCAGCTCTCTGAGCACCTTCCACTGCTTTGCCACCCACTCCATCTTCGTGGCGGCGGCAGACTATGACTGCAATTTTGACCACACCTACTCCCTGGAGGAGATCGTGCAGTTCCCGCTGATCCTGCTGGAGCGCAAGGCCTCCAGCCGCCTGTATCTGGATAAATTCTTCCTGCAGAACGGCCACCACCTCAACCCCGAGATCGAGCTGGGCGCCCGCAGCCTACTGGTGGATCTGGCGGCCATCGGCTTCGGCGTGGCCGGCGTCACGGAGGAGTTTGTGAAGAGCGAGCTGGCCTCCGGCAAACTGCGCAAGCTGAAGACCGACTTTTCCATCCCGCCCCGCAGCGTGGATCTGTGCGTGCTGCGGGATGTGCCCCAGACCTCTGCCGCCCAGCGCTTCATGCAGTTCATTGAGTCCAATCTATAAAAAAACAGCGTCCCCCTCGGCTGCAGCCGAAGGGGACGTTTTATATCATGACTGTTATGATTAAAACAGGGGGAGGCACAGCGGCCTCCCCCGTTTATTATGCAGATCAGTCGGCTCGATTAGAAGCAGCCCTGCTCCATCATAGCCTCGGCGACCTTCTTGAAGCCGGCGATGTTGGCGCCAGCCACCAGATCGTAACCCAGACCGTACTCGGCAGCGGCCTCGGCGGACACCTTGTGGATGTTCTCCATCATCTTGTGCAGCTGATGGTCAACTTCCTCGGCAGTCCAGACCAGACGCTCGGAGTTCTGCGCCATTTCCAGAGCGGAAACGCCCACGCCGCCGGCGTTAACAGCCTTGGAGGGAGCCACGATGATGCCCTTCTGCGCACGCAGATAGTTCAGAGCATCGTTGGTGGTGGGCATATTGGCGACCTCGATGTAGTACTTCACGCCGGAAGCAACGATCTTCTCAGCGGACTCCATCTTGACGTCGTTCTGCATAGCGGCGGGCATGTACACGTCAACATCCTTGACGCCCCAGCACTTCTCGCCGGGAACGAACTCGCAGCCGAACTTGTCGGCATAGGGCTTGCAGTGCATAGGATCCTTAGCGCGCATCTCCAGGATGAAGTTCAGCTTCTCGTCGGTGATAACGCCATCGGGATCGTGGACGTAACCGTCGGGACCGGCGAAGTAGGTGACCTTGGCGCCCAGCTGAGCGGCCT
>OMQS01000149.1 GCA_900313295.1 uncultured Eubacteriales bacterium | reverse complement strand
CGGCAGGACTCATAAAGTGCATAAGCTGAGCGTTGTCAACAATATGAAAAAAATAAGGCTCTCATTTGCGTGAGAGCCTTATTTTTTCGTTTGCCTCTGTATCGTAGTTTACTGGTATAACGTCCTCCGTATTGCGAAATTATCATGGACGCCAGCTTCGGATTGGGATTGGCGATGCGCACCGGATACTGCAGCTTTTTTTCATACACAAACATCAGCTATTTCCTCCTTCGTCCCAAGGCCATGGGTCATTCAGCCAGCGGTAGCTGCCGGGCGTGATGTCCGTTTGCAGCAGGGGGCCATACATCTCCTGATAGCGCTTGCGCCCCTCTTGCGCCAGCCCGATATACTCCCAGTACAGCGCAAGAGCCTCCTTGTCGTCGGCATGTGTAGTCAGGTACAGCCCCAGCTCATCCACCGCAAAATCCAGCGCCATCAGCTCAGACTGCGCGCTGTTCACGGCGGGAAAGCGGCTTTTCAGCTCCCGATGAAAGGGCAGATCCAGCCCCGGAAACAGCGTGCCCTGCTGCAGCGCCTCCCGTTTGTCATACCGCTTCGGGTTGTTGCCCTGCATGGGGACATAGGGAAAAGCCAAGGAGGCGCAGGCTCCCGGCAGCGAGCCTTGCTGCGCAGAGCAGCCGGCAGAAGGAGCGGGCGCCATTCCGGCCATAGATTTTTCCGAATACAAAATTCAATTCCTCCTCATAGGGTTTTGTTCCGATTTGGAACACTCCATTTTATGCGGAAACAAAAGAATCGGGGACAGGGGATTCCAAATTCAGGACAAATATGATAGAATGAACAAGCAGAGCAGCGCATACAATGACCCGAAAGGGGAGTGGCGCTGTGATCATACTGCTGAAAAAAAGAACAGTTGCTTTTGTTTTTGGAGCTGTGTTTCTAGCCGCAGCGGCATCGGGATTCCTGTTTATCCGTCAGGAAAAACAAGCGCTTTCTCCGAAAAACGTTAAGGAGCAGCGGGTGATCGTTCTGGACGCAGGTCACGGCGGGGAGGATGGCGGCGCGGTGTCCGCTGCGGGTGTGCCGGAAAGCAATATCAATCTTGCCATTTCCCAAAAGACACACCTGCTTTTTATATTCACAGGGCAGACGGCCATTATGACCCGAGAGGGCGAGGATGCCATCTACTCTCCGGAGGCGCAGACCCTGCGGGAGAAGAAGGTCTCCGATCTGAATAATCGAGTGAAGCTGGTGAATAAAACGCAGGGGAGCTTCCTCATCAGCATCCATCAAAACAGCCTGCCGGGCTCAAAAGCCAAAGGCGCACAGGTGTTTTATAATGCCATTGAGCCGGCGCGGCAGACAGCGGTCTCCGTGCAGCAGGCGCTGAATAGCGCCATAAATCATGGCAATACAAAAAATGCAAAACAGATCGACAGCTCGATCTTCCTTATGAAAAACATCAATAGTCCCGGGATCTTGGTGGAGTGCGGTTTCATGTCCAATGCGTCGGAGGCTAAGCTCCTGCAAACGGACGACCACCAGCGTCGGCTTTGCGCCGCCATCGTTTCGGGATATTTACAAGAGAGAATGGAGAGATGAGCCATGAAAGCAAAAACGCTGTTCTATTGCACCGAGTGTGGCAACGAATCGCCTAAGTGGGCAGGTCGCTGCAGCGTCTGCGGCGCGTGGAACTCCATAGTGGAGCAGCCGGAGGAAAAAAAGGCCGCCGGAAAGGGCAGACTGCTTGCAAACGTGCGTACTGTAAAGGCAGAAAGCATTACAGATTTGAGCAGCGGCGAGGAGATCAGATTCTCCACCGGAATGGGAGAATTGGATCGCGTTTTGGGCGGTGGTGCCGTGAAAGGGTCCCTTGTGCTGGTGGGTGGCGCTCCGGGCATCGGCAAATCCACGCTGATGCTGCAGATCTGCAAAAAGCTGGGGGAGCAGTTTCGTGTGCTCTACGTATCCGGCGAGGAATCCGTCCATCAGCTAAAGCTCCGAGCCAAGCGTCTGCATGTGGAGAGCAAAAACCTCTATGTGCTCTCGGAAACGAATCTCGGCGATGTGCTGGAGTGTGTGAACGAGGAGCAGCCGGAGGTGCTCATCGTGGACTCCATACAGACCCTGTATAACGAAGAGCTGAACTCTCCGGCCGGCAGCGTGGGGCAGGTGAAGGACTGTACCATGAAGCTCATGCAGCTGGCCAAGGAGGGAAGCATCACTGTATTCGTCATCGGCCATGTGAACAAGGACGGCTTCATTGCCGGCCCCAAGGTACTGGAGCACATGGTGGACTGCGTGCTGTATTTTGAAGGCGAGCAGCACATGGCCTATCGAATCCTTCGGGCGGCCAAGAACCGCTTCGGCGCCACCAATGAGATCGGCGTGTTTGAAATGCTGGACTGCGGTTTGCGCGAGGTGGAAAACCCCTCGGAAATGCTGCTCTCCGGTCGGCCGGAGGACGCCCCCGGCTCCTGCGTCACCTGCGTTATGGAGGGTGCGCGCCCCGTGCTTGCGGAGGTGCAGGCTTTACTGGCACCCACCAACGCCAATTATCCCCGCCGCACCTGCAACGGGCTGGACTCCAACCGCGCTTCCATGCTCCTGGCTGTGCTGGAAAAGCGCGGCAGGCTGCGCATGTCCCAGTGCGATGCGTTTTTCAATATCATCGGCGGTCTGACGCTGGACGAGCCTGCGGCCGATCTGGCCACCCTTGTAGCCATAGCCTCCAGCTATCTGGACAAGCCCGTTCCCGCAAAGCTGGCGGCTATCGGGGAGGTAGGGCTTTCCGGCGAGGTGCGCAGCGTCAGTCATGTCCCGCAGCGGCTGAGCGAGGTGCATCGGTTGGGCTTTGACAAATGTATAGTGCCGGCGCAGCAGGGGGATATGCTCCGCGCACCGGACGGGCTGCAGCTCATTCCCGTAAAAAACATCGGGCAGGTGCTGCAGCTTTTGGCGCACGACCGGCTGTGACTCTCGGCAAGTGAATAAAACGCCCCCTATGCAGGAAAACTGGAAGTACCGCATAGGGGCGCTTTCATGCCGCAGGCGCGGGATCAGGCTCCTGCGCCGCCGGAACCGCAAAAGCGTTCATCTGAAAAAAGAAGAAAGAAAATAGTGGCCGCTTCTTGCGAAAAAACAAAGAATACAGTATAATACACTGGATAACATGATACGCAGCGGGCGCTGTATAGAGTATACATACCGAAGGAGAAATTGTAATGGCTTCATTCTATGTCAACGGTCAACTGGTGACGGCGGAAAAGAACCAGAAATTGCTGCGTTTTTTGCGGGACGAGCTGCGTCTGACCTCCGTAAAGGACGGCTGCAGCGAGGGCGCCTGCGGCACCTGCCATGTCCTCATTGACGGCAAGGCCACGAAAGCCTGCGTGCCCTCCACCGACAAGCTGGAGGGGCACCGCATCATCACCGTTGAGGGTCTGAGCGACAGGGAAAAGGAGGTCTACACTTGGGCCTTCGGCAAGGCCGGCGCCGTGCAGTGCGGCTTCTGCATTCCCGGCATGGTCATTTCCGCTAAGGCGCTGCTGGACGTAAATCCGGAGCCAACCCGTGAGGAGGCGGCCTTTGCCATCCGCAACAATATCTGCCGCTGCACGGGTTATAAAAAGATCATTGACGCCATCCTGCTGGCGGCGGAGGCCTTCCGCAGCGGCAGGCAGATCCCGCAGGAGGAGGGCTGCGCCCGTGTGGGCGAGGCCATGCCCCGCATTGACGCACAGGAGAAAGTCCTCGGCACCGGTAAATATCCGGACGATATTTATCTCGACGGCATGCTCTACGGCAGCGCCGTGCGCAGCAAGTACCCCCGTGCCAGAGTGCTGGCCATCCACAAGGAAAAGGCCGAGGCGCTGCCCGGGGTCGTCGGCGTTTACACCGCGGAGGACATTCCCGGCCAAGTGAAGGTCGGCCATCTCATGCAGGACTGGGACGCCATGATCCCCGTGGGCAAGATCACGCATTATCTGGGTGATGCCATCTGCCTTGTGGCGGCGGAAACGCCGGAGATATTGGAAAAGGCAAAAAAGCTGGTGGAGGTGGAGTATGAGCCGCTGAAGCCGGTGTTCAGCCCCACTTATGCAGCCCAGCCCTTTGCGCCGCTGGTGCATGAGTCCGGCAATCTGCTCTGCGAAAAGCATGTGTCCCGCGGCAACGCCGATCAGGCCATTCGGGATGCGGACTATGTGCTGATGTACCACTACGAAACGCCCTATACAGAGCACGCTTTTCTGGAGCCGGAGTGCGCCGTGGCCTATCGGGAGGGGGACGGCGTGACCATTCTCTCCACCGATCAGGGCACCTACGACACCGCGCGGGAAACCTCTATTATGCTGGGCATTCCCAAGGAGAAAGTCCATGTCACCAATATGCTGGTGGGCGGCGGCTTCGGCGGCAAAGAGGACATGACCGTTCAGCACCACGCTGCGCTGATCGCCTATCTGTCCGGCCGCCCTGTGAAGGTGAAGCTCACCCGACAGGAGAGCATCCTCGTTCACCCCAAGCGCCACCCCATGAAGGTGACCATCACCATGGGCTGCAATAATGACGGCCTTATTCAGGGCGTGAAGGCGGAGGTCATCGCTGACACCGGCGCCTATGCCTCGCTGGGCGGCCCTGTGCTGGAGCGAGCCTGCACCCATGCCGCCGGCCCCTATCACTATGAGAATTTTGAGATCACCGGCCGCGCCTACTACACCAACAACCCGCCGGCCGGTGCCTTCCGCGGCTTCGGCGTGACTCAGACCTGCTTCGCCATGGAGATGACCCTCACCAAAATGGCACACGAGCTGGGCATTTCCCCTTGGGAGATCCGCTACCGCAATGCCATTCGCCCCGGGCAGACCTTGCCCAACGGCCAGATCGCTCCCCCCTCCACAGGGCTTGTGGAAACGCTGGAGGCCGTGAAGGATATTTGTGAAAATAATGAAAACGTGGGCATCGCCTGCGCCATGAAGAATGCCGGCGTGGGCGTGGGCATTCCCGACACCGGCCGCTGCATTGTGGCGGTAAAGGACGGCAAGCTCCACATCCGCAGTGGCGCTTCCTGCATCGGGCAGGGTCTTGGCACTGTGCTGACCCAGATCGTGGGCACCATGCTCCACTGCGACCGCAAGGACATCGTATATGAAGCCGCCAACAACGTGGATGCGCCGGATTCCGGCACCACCTCCGGCTCCCGCCAGACCCTCGTCACCGGCGAAGCCTGCCGCCGCGCCTGCCAAAAGCTGCTGGCTGCCGCCGGAGCAGATGTAAGGGTATCTGACTATACAGGCATTGCCAACGTTGCCGAACTGCGTGATCTCCCCGGGGAAAACTGCGGCGACGGCCATGTGGGCACAGAGCTGCCGGAAGGCGTGCAGGCAGATTGGAAAAAGCTAGAGGGGCAGGAGTTTTACGGCGAATATCTAGCCAAGACGGATCCTCTGGGCGCGCAGGATGTGGAAAACCCTGTCAGCCATGTGGCCTACGGCTATGCCACGCAGGTCTGCGTGCTCAATGACGACGGCACCATCAAGGAGATCGACGCAGCGCACTTTGTGGGCAAGGCCATCAACCCCCTCAACTGTGAGGGGCAAATCGAAGGCGGCGTGGCCATGGCGCTGGGCTTCACCCTGACGGAGCACTACCCGCTGTATGACTGCATTCCCAGCGCCAAATACGGCACGCTGGGTCTGTTCCGCGCCGACAAAGTCCCGCCCATCAACAGCATTCTGGTGGAGAAGAAGGG
>OMQS01000052.1 GCA_900313295.1 uncultured Eubacteriales bacterium | reverse complement strand
TAAATGGCGGCGATGAACGCCCGCGCCTTCTCCGCCGTGCTCCCCGCGGGGCACAGACCCACCACGTCCGCCAGCTCTGCCAGCCGCTTGTGCGCCGCAGCGCCGTACTCCTCCAGCACCACCGGCAGCAGCACGGCGTTGGCGCGCCCGTGGGGCACGTCGTAAAGCCCCCCCAGCGTGTGGGCGATGGCGTGGACGTTTCCAACGCTGGCACGGGTGAAGGCAAAGCCCGCCCGATAGGACGCCGTGAGCAGCTCCTGCCGCGCCTGCAGGTCGTTTCCGTCGGCGCAGGCTCTGGGCAAAAACTCGAAAATGGCCGCCACCGCCTGCCGCGCCAGCGTCCGCGTTTCCTTTGTATTATATAATATATTGGTATACGCCTCCACGGCGTGGGTCAGGGCGTCCATGCCCGTTTCCGCCGTGACGGAGGCCGGCAGGGACACCGTAAGCTCCGGATCCAGGATCGCCCAGCGGGGGATCAGGCACAGGTCGCTGACGGCGTACTTGTGGTGCGCCTCGTCCGTCACCACGGCGGCAATGGTGGTTTCCGACCCCGTGCCGGCAGTGGTGGGCACCGCCGCAAAGGGCACGATTTTTTTTCGCACCCGCAAAAGCCCCTTCATCTGCGCCACGGTGCGGTTCGGGCGAGCCAGCCGCGCCGCTGCGGCCTTGGCGGCGTCCATAGGCGAGCCGCCGCCGATGGCCACCAGACTGTCGCACCCTTCGGCGCGGAACTGCCGCACCATCTGCTCCACGGTTTCGATCCTGGGGTTGGCCGTCACCGCGTGAAACCCGCTCCATGCCGGCAGCTTTTCCGTCATGGCGATGAATTCCGATGCGGCGCACTGGCGGCGGCTGGCCACGATCATGGGCTTTTTGCATCCGGCGTCCTTCAGCAGCTCCGGCAGCCGCGCAAGGCTTCCTGCTCCCGTGCAGCACTTCGGTTTCCGCCACGGCAGCACCCGCGCACCCAGCGCAAATGCCGCCTGAAAGATCCGGCAATATATTTTTTTCAGCAGCATGGCTTTCACATCCTCTCTGAACCCTATTATGCCGCTTTTTTGCGCATAATGCAAGGCGGAAAAGCGGTCTGTTTCGGGTTTGGAGGCGTGTCGGGGGCGGACAGGGGCGTCCGCTCCTACGGAGAGCAAGGGAGGGAGCGGTGCGTTTCGGGCGGCAGCGCGCAAAAAAGGTCGGGGCAAATGCCCCGACCTTGCACTATATAATGTTGTCAGTCGGTTTCGATGAGGCCGTAGCCGCCGTTGTTGCGGCGATAGACCACGCTCACCGTCTCCGTTTCCACGTTGCGGAAGACATAGAAGCTGTGATCCAGCAGGTTCATCTGCAGAATCGCCTCCTCGGTGCTCATGGGCTTCACGGTGAAGCGCTTGGTGCGCACCAGATCGTAGGCCGGCTCCTCCGCCACGTCGAACTCCGCCGGCACCTCCGGCACCAGCGCCTCTGCACGCAGGTTCTTTGCCAGACGGGTCTTGTTCTTGCGGATGCGGCGGTCGATAAAACTCACGGCCTCGTCAATGGCGCCCCGCATATCGCCGTCGCGATCTTCCTCCTGGGCGCGGAACAGGGTGCCGTTCTGGCTGCGGATGGTCAGCTCCACCACACAGCGGTTTTTCTTCTCCACGGCGAAGGTCACAAATGCCTCGGCTTCCTCCGGGAAGTACCGATCCAGCTTGCTGATCTTCTTCTCGGCGTAGTCTTTCACGGAATCGTTCAGGGGCACTTTCTTGCAGGTAAATGTGAACTTCATAGTTGTTGGCTCCTTTCGCTTGTGTCTGTACCAAAAGGGTCGGGGAGGAGTTTCCCTTCATCCTTGTGGGCATTATACCACATTGCCATGAATTTGAAAAGCCTTAACTTTGTTTTTGTGAAAAGTTCACAAATTTGTAATCTTCTCCCCCGCTTCGACAAAACCTCTCCGTCTTCGGCAAAACCTCCTATTTACAAAGTCCCCCGCCCGTACTATTATAATACACGGAAGCTTTCCAATATCCCACCCGCTTGGGCCGCTCCTATACAGGGGGCGGCTCCTTTTTTTCTTGCCATTTTGCCGCCATGTTGCTATACTGTGGGTAAGCATAAGAGAGGAGGTTTCCTATGCGCCATTTATCCCTTTTGGAAAGCAACTATCGCCGCAAGCACTTAGCTTGCGTGCGTCATATTACCCTGGATCCCACGGGCCCCGGCGTGGTGCGCATCCATATGATCCCGCCCCACTCCCAGTCCCCGGAGGACCCGTTTTTGCTGCTGCTCAACGGCGCGCAGCTGGTGCCGCTGAACTTCTCCTGGGCAGTGCTGCTGTCGGAGTTCATGTACTGCATGGAGCCTTACGCTGGGCTGGAGATCAGCGCCGACGACTGGGACTCCATGCTGGAGCAGGCCGTCCGCGGCGCCAAGAAAAAGGTCTATCCCTTTGTAAAGGCCGAGGTGCTGCGGGAGGACATGGGCATTCTGCTGCGCTCTCTGGTGGCCATCGCCCGAGGCGAGGAACCGGAGGTGGAGGTAGCCCCCCTGTCTCTGGGCGAGTACGCCGACAAGATGTCCGCCCCCCACCGCATGGATCTCATGGTCAGCGCCATGACCCGCGACGGCCTGTGGCACTGCAACCAGAAATGCCTGCACTGCTACGCCGCCGGCCAGCCTATGGGCGAAGTAAAGGAGCTGGATGCCGCTCAGTGGAAGGAAGTTCTGAAGCGCCTGCAGGCGGCCAACATCCCCCAAGTCACCTTCACCGGCGGCGAGCCGACTCTGCGGGGCGATCTGGTGGAGCTGGTGGACGCCGCCCAGTGGTTCGTCACGCGGCTGAACACCAACGGCCGCCGTCTGACGCCGGAGCTGTGCAAGGCGCTGTATGAAGCCAGCCTCGACAGCGTGCAGGTGACGCTTTACAGCGACAAGGCCGCCGTACACAACGCCCTCGTGGGGGTGGACGGCTTCGGCGACACCGTGGCCGGCATCAAAAATGCCGTGGCTGCGGGGCTTATCGTGTCCGTCAACACGCCCCTTTGCAGCGTGAACCGCGACTATGCCGACACGCTTCGCTTCGCCGCCTCGCTGGGCGTGCGCTATGCCACCTGCTCCGGCCTTATCCCCTCCGGCAGCGCCACCACCGAGGGCAGCGTCGCCACCCGTCTTTCCGCCGCCGAGCTGGAGGACGTTCTCCGCGACGCCATGGAGATCGCCGCGAGTCTGGGCATGGAGCTGGACTTCACCAGCCCCGACTGGCTGCCGGAGGAGACGCTGCGCGGCCTCGGTCTGCGGCTCATCCCCTCCTGCGGCGCGTGCCTGAGCAACATGGCCATCACCCCCGACGGCACCGTCGTCCCCTGCCAGAGCTGGCTGGGCGGCGTGACTCTGGGCAACATTCTCACCGACCCGTGGGAGAAGATCTGGACGGATCCCCAATGCGCGGCCATCCGCGCCGAAAGCGCCAAAATGGAGCACATCTGCCAGCTCCAGACCGGCAACCGAAAGGAGGCGGAAGCATGAAAAAGAAGCTGCTTTCCCTTCTCGTGAGCGTCCTGCTTCTGGCGGCGCTGCTGCCCGCGACGGTTCAGACCGCTTTTGCCCAGGACTATGACCGCATCCTCTCCTATCAGGTGGATGTGACCCCCAGCGTGAACGACGGCAGTCTTGCCATCCGACTCATCTTCCGCTGGAAGGCGCTGGAGGATCTGCCCGCCGCCAACAGCCAACAGGGCGGCGTGAAGATCGGCATTCCCAACGGCTCCATTCGGGAGCTGACCGCTCTCACCGACAACATCGCCAACCTTGAAAATGACAACAGCTACGCATACGTGGACTTCGTCCACGGCTACGACGCCGGAGAGGAGTTCACCTTCTCCTTCAGTTGGGTGCAGGAGTACATGTACCGGCTGAACGGCGGCGCCGTGGTCTACGACTATACCCCCGGCTGGTTCGACGGCATCCTGGTGGATGAAATGACTCTCACTTGGCACGATCCGGCGGGCGTCACCGGCGAGGCCTCCGATGGCACCACCCAGAACGGCGCCCATGTCCTCACCGCCAGCAACATGGACTACGGCGACAAGCTCTCCCTGGCCGTCACCTACAGCAACTGGCCCACCCAGCTCTCCGACGACGGCAGCGCCGACAGCCTGCCTATGGACAATTATCCCGATCATCATTATGACGATTCCACCGGCGACTTTATTTCTTCCATCATCGGCATCGTCATCATGCTCATCGTGCTGTTCGTCATTGTCAGCGTGATCTCCGGCGCTTCCCGCTACCGGGGCGGCTTCGGCACCCAGTATGTGTTCGTCAACGGCCTGTGGTATCCCCGCGGCCCCGGCGGCAAGCCCCGTCCCGGCAGCGTGGGCACGAAGACCCGTCCCCGGCCCCCCCGCAACGACAGCCATCGGGGCGGCTTCGGCGGCGGCAGCCGCGGCGGTGGTTTCGGCGGCGGCGGCTTTGGCGGCGGCAGCCATTGCGCCTGCGCCAGCAGCTGCGCCTGTGCCTGCGCCTGTGCCTGCGCCGGCGGCGGCCGTGCCGGCTGCAGCGCCAAGAATCTCTACGGCGCCATTCATCTGAATGAAGACGCCTCGGAGAAAATGCGGTGATATAACAAAAACAAAGAGCCTGACGCGCTGTGCGTCAGGCTCCTGTTTTTTTTGAAAAATCATTTCCGGCGGCGGCTTCCGCCCCGTTTGCCGGCTATATAGCGGTTAAGCTCGGACTGCTTGCTATCCGACACGGACATGAACTGCTTGAGCTTATCCTCGAAGCTCTGCTCCACCGGTTCGGCAGGTGCGGGGGCGGGCTGCGCTGCCGGACGGCGGTACGTCTGCTCCCGTCGCTGCGGCCGCTCCGGCCTCGGCAGCGCCTGCTTCACGGAGAGGTTGATTTTCCCCTCCGGCGTGATGCCCAGAACTTTCACGGACACCTCCTGCCCCTCCGACAGGAAGTCGTGCACGTCGTTTACGAAGGTGGGCGCCACCTCCGAAATGTGCACCAAGCCGGACTTTCCCTCCGGCAGAGCCACGAATGCGCCGAACTTTGTGATGGTGGTCACCTTGCCGGTGACGATGTTCCCAACCGCCAACTCCATAAATGTGTGTATCTTCTCCTTTACGAAATGATCGCCTTAATGGTTCACGTCATAGAATATCCGCTCGCCGTCCTCGGCAAGCCCCAGCTGATCCTTGGCCAAGCCCTTGAGGAACTCCTTGTCGTTGGCCTTGCCAAGATCGGACTCCAGATCGCTGTTTTCCTTTTTCTGCTCCTCCAGCTGCTGCCCCATGGTGTCCCGCTGGGTCTTGGCGCTGCCCAGCTGCCCGTACACCCGCAGCAGCTCCACGGACACAACGGCCACCAGCACCACCAGCACCACCAGCGTGATGGGCGCTCTGCGTTTTTTCTTCTTATCCTGCTTCAAGAGTCCCCCTCCTCGTCCTGCGGCGGCGCGCCTTTCTTTCGGTATATCTTTATTTTACTGTTTTTTTTCAAAAAGGCAATGACTTTTTCTGCCGAATGCCATACTTTTTTGCAAAAATGCCAAAAAAGCTGCACCGGCCGCCATAAATACCGCCCCATCTGCACCGCCGCCTCCAGCCAAAAGCGCCAAACAGGCCGAAAAATCGGCGCCAGCACCTTCAGGCTGAAGAAGGCGCCCAGTGCGGCGCAGGGCAGCACGTACAGCCGCAGCTCCCCCCGCCCGATGGACAGGGCAAACCGCAGCAGCGCCCACCCCACCGCCAGCACATACAGCAGATCCGTCACATGGGTCACTGCCCGTCGGCGTCGCGCCAGACGCACGGTGCGCAGCAGGTCGTACACCAGCATCGCCCCGCAGCCCAGACCGAAGGCTGCCCCCATGGTCTGCAGCTGCAGCCGGATATACAGTTCCACGCCTTACCCCAGCAGGCGGGAGAAGAAGGAGCCTTTTCGCGCCGGCGCGTCCTCGTAGTTCAGCCCGTCAATGCGCCCCTCCACCAGCAGCTCGCCGCCGTCCAGAGAGAGCTTGCCTATGTGCAGATCCTCCCCGCTCACCACCAGCACCCCCGCCACGGTGCGCATCACCACGCTCAGCTCGTCAAACCGCTCCACGTCCTCCACGCCCGTCACCGTCAGCTTTTCCCGTCCCGTCAGCTCCATGCGCTGGCTCAGCTCCGCCGCCTGCTTCAGCTCGTATGCCATAAGAAATCCTCCCATACACTGTTTTTTTCAGTGTATGAGAGGCGCTGTTTTCTTATGACGGTTTGTCCGGCGAGATCTCCCGATACATGGCGGCGGCATCAGCTTTTCCGACGTTTTCCTGCACGGAAACCACCTCCACCCGCAGCTCCTTCTGCCCGAAGCGGATGCCGATCTCGTCGCCCACCTTCACGTCGTAGCTGGCGCGCTGCACCCGCCCGTTTACCGTCACCCGCTCGTTGTCGCAGGCCTCGTTGGCCACGGTGCGGCGCTTGATAAGACGGGATACCTTCAGGTACTTGTCCAGTCGCATATAGGCTCACTCCTTCAAAAAAAGATGCCGGCGCAAACGCGCCGGCACCTAAGATCTTTGCAGCTTACTCGGCCACAGCGTCCTTCAGAGCCTTGCCGGCCTTGAAGGTGGGGTTCTTGCTGGCGGCGATCTTCATGGTTTCGCCGGTGCGGGGGTTGCGGCCCATGTGCGCAGCCTTCTTCTTCACCTCAAAGGAGCCGAAGCCCACGATCTGCACCTTGTCCTCAGCCTTCAGAGCGTCGGTGATGGCGGCGATGGTAGCGACCACGGCGGCCTCGCTGTCCTTCTTGGACAGGCCGCTCTTCTCTGCAACAGCAGCGATCAGTTCGGTTTTGTTCATGTTGAATTCCTCCCATATTTTCCTTTGTAATCATGCGAATTTATTCCAAACGAATTCTCGTTTCAGAATCATTTTGCCCTGTTCCACAGGTCTGTCATTTCCGTGAGGGTCAGGTCGCCGATCTCTTTTCCTTGCGTCTGCGCGCCCTCCTCCACGGCTCGAAACCGCCGGATGAACTTTTCGCAGGTGCCGGCCAGAGCCTCCTCCGGATCCGCCTCGGCGAAGCGCCCCACCTTCACGGCAGCAAACAGCACGTCGCCCAGCTCCTCGGATATGTTGCTGCCCTCTTCCACGGCCTGCCGCAGCTCCCGCACTTCCTCCTCCAGCTTCAAAAGCGCTCCGGAGATGTCCGCGAACTCAAAGCCGGCGTCCGCCGCTTTTTTCTGCAGCTTTTCCGCCCGCCAAAGCCCCGGCAGACTGCGCGCCACGCTGTCCATGGCCTCGGCGGTGGTCTTCTGCCCCTTCTCCGCCCGCTTCAGCTGCTCCCAGCCGGCGGGCACGGACTCGGCACTCTCCGCTGCGGCGCCGGCAAACACATGGGGGTGGCGGTACAGGAGCTTTTTCACCACGCCGTCCACCACGTCCTCCATGGTGAAGCGGCCGCGCTGGCGCTCGATGTCCGCGTGGAACACCACCTGCATCAGCACGTCGCCCAGCTCCTCCTGCAGCATGGCTGCATTATCCAAGTCAATGGCCTCCGCCGCCTCATAGCTCTCCTCCAGCAGTCCCCTGCGGATGGAACTGTGGGTCTGCACCCGATCCCACGGACACCCCTCCGGCGAGCGGAGCAGGCGGATGATCTCCAGCAGATCCTCATAGCCATAGCGCAGCTTCCTCGTAAAATTTACCATAGTTTCCCCTTTATTGCAATAGGAATTCGTAATTTTCATGATTTAAATAGAAATTTTGCCAGTTTTTCCCCCTTGGGCAGCTGGCGGATCTCCTCCCGCCGCACCACCTCCAGAGAGAACAGCAAGATCCCGTATACCGCCGCCGCCAGCAGGATCGACAGCGCCGTGGCCAGACTCCCGCCCACAAATTTGCCAAGCAGCCCATGGGCGCAATAGGCTGTGGCCGCCATGGCCGCCGTGGTCAGGGCCAGCTTCAGCGCCGAGCTTCCTATCTTCGGCCTGTTGGGCACGGTCACGGCAATGGCGACGAGATTCAGCAGGGCGATGACGGCGTAGCACAGCAGCGTGCCGATGGGCGCTCCGCGGATGGAGATGGCGGGGTCGGTCACCAGCAGGTAGTTGGCGGCGATCTTCACGCCCCCGCCCACCAGCAGCGTCAGCACCGGAATGCGCTCCCGCCCGTAGGCTTGCAGGATGCCGGAGGTGACGATCATCAGGCACACGAACACCGAGGCGATGCCCAGCACTCGCAGGTGGTAGGCCGCCGCTGCCGCCGTTTCCGGCACGGCGGGGTAGAGCAGGCGCAATATCGACCCCGCCAGCACCGACAGGCCGACCCCCACCGGCAGCGCGGCCACCATGGCCAGCTTCAGGGCGGCGGCGGCGTTCTTTCCGGCCTGCCGCGGGTCGTTTCTGACCATGGCGGCGCTGATGGACGGCACCAGACTGATGCTCAGAGGATACATAAACGAAGCCGGCAGCGCAAAAAGCGTCATGCCGAAGGTATATTCGCCATAGAGCGAGGCGGCGGCGGACTCGGAAAGCCCCAGAGAGCTTTGCAGCGTCCCCAGCACCAGCGCCTGATCCAAGAGGGTAATAAGGCTCATGCCCACGGAGCCGAGAGTCACGGGGATGCCGATGCGCAGCACCTGCTGCAGAATATCCCGCCGGCTCTCCGGCGTGTCCGTGCCCCGTTTGCCCCGACGGGCGCGCAGCAGCCAGACCGTCAGCACCAGCAGCCCCACGGCGGCACCCACGGTGACGCCGGAAATGGCGCCGGCGGCGCACTCATTGGGCGCCGCGCCCTGCCGCACCAGCAGCCACGCCGCCGTAAGCCCCACCACCAGCTTGCAGGCCGACTCGATGATCTGGCTTACCGCCGTGGGGCGCATGTCGCCGCGCCCCTGCGTATAGCCCCGAATGGCCGAGAGCATGCACACGCAGAAGACCGCCGGCGCCAGCACCCGTATGGCCGGCGCAGCCTGCGAGTCGTTGAGCAGCTGCGCCAGCGGCTCGGCGAAAAACAGCATCACGCCGCAGCAGGCAAGCCCCAGCAGGAGAAAAAGCCCCGTCGTGACCCGAAAGATCCGACGGCGCTGGTTCACCCGCCCCATGGCCTCCGCCTGGGACACAAGCCGGGACATGGCCAGCGGCAGACCCGCCGTGGACACGATGAGCAGCAGACTATAAATATTATAAGCTACATAAAAATGCGCCATGCCGTCCTTATCCAGCAGGTTTCCCAGCGGGATCTTATACACGGCGCCGATGACCTTGGTGACGGCCACCGCCAGCGTCAGGACGGCAGCGCCCTCAATGAAATTCTGCTTGCGCTGCGGCAAAGCCATCCCTCCCGATATGGGTCGTATCCGCCACGGGCGGAATCATTTTTTCATCGAGCGGTAAAAGGCGGAGAACTCCTGCAGGTTCTTTTGGATCTTCTCCGGACGGGTGATGTACTCATTGGGGTACTTGGCGTGGAACACGCGCTCAATACGCCCCGCCGCGGGATCCACCATCTTAGTGGAGCCGCCGGCACCCAGAGAGAGGATGCTGTGCAGCTCCTCCATGATGTAAATATTATACAGCCCCTCCGCGCCGCTTATGCACCAGCCGATGTTTTCAAAGCTGCCGGACATGTACTTCTGCCGATAGAGATAGTAGGGGTGGAAATCCGCGCTCCGCAGAGCGGAGATGGAGTAGTCCAGCATCTCCCCCACCGCCTCCGCCGAGGGAATGGGCTGCCCCTCCAGCAGAATGCGGCTGCCCTTTTTCAGCGCCAGCGTGTGGACGGTGATGTTGTCCGCCCCGAAGGAAAGGCACTTGTCCAGCGTGCGGCGGAAGCCCTCGGGGGTGTCCGCCGGCAGACCCGCAATGAGATCCATATTCACATGGGAAAAGCCCATGGACATGGCCAGAGCCATGGTTTTTTCGATGTCCGCGGCCGTATGCCGCCGGCCGATGGCCTGCAAAACGCCGTCCTCCAGGGACTGGGGGTTCACGCTGATGCGGTCACAGCCATGATCCAGCAGCACCCGCAGCTTCTCGCGGTCGATGGTATCGGGTCGGCCGGCTTCGATGCAGTATTCGGCGCAGCCCGACAGGTCAAAACTCCTGTTCAGATGGGTCAAAAGACGATCCATCTGGTCGGCAGAGAGGGTGGTGGGCGTGCCGCCGCCCATATAAAAGCTCTTGACGTTCAGACCCAGCTCTTTCACCATCTGCGCCGCCTGGGTGATCTCCCCCAGCAGCACCGCCAGATACGGCTCCATAAGCCCAAAGCTCTTTTCCACCGCCTGCGACACAAAGCTGCAGTAGGCACAGCGGGTGGGGCAGAAGGGGATGCCGATGTAGAGGGAGATGTCCTCCGGACGGAGGTCTTTCTTGGCTTTCAGCCCCGCCTGCGCCGCCTGGATGCAAAGCTCCCGGCGGGTCTTGGACACGCTGTAGGTGTCTCGCAAGACCGCGTTCACCTGTCGGGGGGTCATGCCCTGCTCCAGATAGCCCGCGGCCAGCTTGGCGGGGCGGATGCCCGTGAGGGCGCCCCAGGTGGGAGTCACCCCCGTGATCTTTTGAGCGGCCTTGAAAAAACTCAGCTTCACCGCCCGCTGGCGCAGGCGCTCCTTTTCATATTCGTCGGTTTCGGGGGCGATGACCACGCGGGAGATGCCTTTTTCCGCGCGGCCGCCATAGCGGAGCGCCGTGACGGCGGTGGTATATTTCGCCGCCTGCGACAGAGTGATGACCGCCTCATTTTCCTCCTCCGCCGCCGGATCGTACACCGGCCGCTCCTGCGGGAAAAAGGCCAGCAGGCTCTGCTCCACGGCATAGCGGGCGTCGTTCCCTTTCAAGATCAGCTTCATTCTCTCAGCCCCTGCTTTACATAGGGATTGAACCGGCGCTCAAAGTCCAGATCCGTGGGGCGGTCGTGCCCCGGGTAGACCCGATACTGCCCCGGCAGCATCGCCAGCCGCTTCAGGGACTGCAGCATGTCCTCATAGCTGCCGCCGGCAAAGTCCGTGCGGCCGCAGCTGCCGCAAAACAGGGTGTCGCCGGAGAAGATGGTGTCCCCCACCAAAAGGCACACGGAGCCGCGGGAGTGCCCCGCCGTTTCCATGACGCGGATGGCCAGCGAGCCGAGGGAGAGCACGTCGTCCTCCTTATAATAGCGCTGGTTCTTCTCGGGCAGGCGGGGAAACAGCAGGGCAAAGCCGCTGGTGTGCCTGTCGGTGACATCTTTTTCATTTATATAGACCGGCAGCTCCGGCCACTTCTCCAGCAGACCCTCCACGGCGGTGTAATGGTCAAAATGGCCGTGGGTGAGCAAGATCATGGCGGGGGCGCAGCCGGTGCGCTCCACAGCTTTTATAATGCGCTCCGGCTCGTCGCCGGGGTCGATGACGGCGCAGACCTTGGCCTGCTCGTCCTGCAGAATGTAGCAGTTGGTCCCGATGGGGCCTACGGAAAGGGCGTCAATTTTCACAGCATTTCTCCTTATAACTCACAGTGAGTCGGTGTCCACGATGAGGGTCATGGGGCCGTCGTTGACGGAGGCCACGTCCATGTAGGCGCCGAATTCGCCGGTCTGCACGGAAAAACCCTTGTCTCGACAGAGGGAAACGAACTTTTCATAGAGGGGCACGGCCACCTCCGGACGGGCGGCGGAGAGGAACTCCGGACGGCGGCCTTTTTTGCAGTTGCCGTACAGGGTGAACTGGGACACCACCAGCACCTCGCCGCCTACGTCCGAAAGGCTGCGGTTCATCTTGCCGTTTTCGTCTTTAAAAACGCGCAGACCCATGAGCTTGTCCGCCAGCTTAACGGCCTGCGCCTCGGTGTCCTCATGGGTGACGCCCAGAAGGATGAGGAAGCCCTGCCCGATGTGGGCGATCTCGGTTCCGTCCACGGTGACGGAGGCGCTTTTTACGCAGGTTAATACAGCTCGCATGGTGAATTTCTCCTTTTTTATAGAAATTAGGGAATGTCCTCGTTGGGGAGGACGGATTGCCACGGGCGCTTTGCGCCCTCGCAATGACAGAGGGTTGTATGGGGGCGGTGGTACACGCAGGTGCCACCCTACAAGAATTTTTGTAGGGCAGG
>OMQS01000147.1 GCA_900313295.1 uncultured Eubacteriales bacterium | reverse complement strand
GTCCAACATCTTCATCTCCCTGCTGCGCAAGATCATCCCCAATGAAGTGCGTATCGCCTGCTACATCGTGGTCATCGCCGGCTTCGTTACCTGCGTCGACCTGCTGCTGAGGGCGTTTGTCCCCGCCCTGTCCAGCTCTCTGGGCGTGTTCATCCCCCTCATCGTGGTGAACTGCATCATTCTGGGCCGTGCCGAGGGCTTTGCCTCCAAGAACGGCATCGGTGCTTCCGCAGTGGACGGCATTTGCCAGGGCATCGGCTACACGCTGGTGCTGATTGTCATGTGCGTTGTCCGTGAGTTCCTGGGCAGCGGCAAGTTCGGCGGCGGTCTGCTGGGCGGCGGCGCTCTGGGCAGCGCTCCCGGCATCACCATCATCCCCGAGGAGTTCGGCATCAAGATCCTGACGCTGCCTGTGGGCGGCTTCCTGACTCTGGGCTGCCTCATTGCTCTCATGCAGTGGGCGCTGGCCAAGAGCGCTAAGAAAAAGGAGGGGAAGTAAGCTATGAGTCTGACATCTCTGCTCGCCATCTCTCTTGGCGCTATTCTCACCAATAACTTTATTTTCTCCCAGTTCCTGGGCATTTGCCCCTTCCTGGGCGTGTCCAAGAAGATCGACACTGCCGTCGGCATGGGCGCCGCCGTGACCTTCGTTATGGGTCTAGCCTCCGCTCTGTGCTATCCGGTGAACTCTCTGCTCAATAAGCTGGATCTGGGCTATATGCAGACCGTGGCCTTCATTCTGGTCATTGCCGGTCTGGTGCAGTTCGTGGAAATGTTCCTGAAGAAGAACATCCCCACCCTGTATACCGCCCTGGGTGTGTATCTGCCCCTGATCACCACCAACTGCGCCGTGCTGGGCGTTGCCCTGCTGAACGTGCAGAACAGCTACACCTTCATCGGCTCCGTGATCTACGGCATCACCGGCGGTCTGGGCTTCCTGCTGGCCATCTTCCTGTTCGCCGCCGTGCGTGAGCAGCTGGAGGTCTCCAGCGAGAACCCCAAGGCCTTTGACGGCTTCCCCATTGCTCTGGTCACTGCCGGCCTGATCGCCCTAGCGTTCATGGGCTTCAGCGGCCTGAAGGTCTGGTAAGGAGGAAAAGAGAATATGAATATTTTGTATGCAGTCATCGTTTTAGGTGTACTTGCTATCGTGTTCGGTCTGATCCTGGCCGTGGCCGCAAAGGTCTTTGAAGTGGAAGTAGACCCCCGTCTGCCCGAGATTCAGGCTGCTCTGGCCGGCGCCAACTGCGGCGGCTGCGGCTATCCCGGCTGCGGCGGCTGCGCCGAGGCCATTCTGGCCGGCAAGGCTCCCGTTACCGCCTGCGCTCCTGCCGGTCCCGAGGGCGCTGCCAAGATCGCTGCCATCATGGGCATGGAGGCTCCCTCCGGCGACAAGATGGTCGCCCATGTGCTCTGCAATGGCGGCTGCAAGGCCAAGGATAACTTTGAGTATCGCGGTGTCACCGACTGCCTGGCCGCCACCAAGGTCTGCGGCGGCAACTCTAAGGCCTGCCGCTACGGCTGCTTCGGCTTCGGTTCCTGCGTGGCCGCCTGCAAGTTCGACGCCATCCATGTGGAAAACGGCGTGGCCGTTGTGGACAAGGAAAAGTGCACCAACTGCGGCGCTTGCCGCGAGGCTTGCCCCCACCACCTGATCGTGGAGGTGCCCTACAAGCAGAAGGTGTTCGTCAACTGCTCCAATAAGGACAAGGGTCCCGCCGTCACCAAGGTCTGCGAGAACTCCTGCATCGCCTGCGGCATGTGCGAGCGCACCTGCAAGTTCGACGCCATCCATGTTGTGAACAACGTGGCTGTCATCGACTACAGCAAGTGCAAGAACTGCACCATGTGCGCCAAGGCCTGCCCCCGCAACGCCATTGAGCCGATCCCCACTCCCGAGGAGAAGGAGAAGTTCAAGGCTGCGCAGAAGGCTGCCGCCGAGAAGAAGGCCGCTGCCGCCAAGGCTGCTGCCGAGGCTGCCAAGGCTGCCGAAGAAGCTGAGGCTCCCAAGGCTGAATAAGGCAAATTTTTACAAAAGACCGTCCGGTTTATCCGGGCGGTCTTATTTATGCGCAGAATGCGGACGCCTTGCGCATGGGCATTATTGGTAACATTCTGCATTTTTATTTAACAAATATCCGCTTTTGCATTTCCATTTGTCATGTGCGCCGGCCAAGTTCTCCTTGCATTTCGGCCTAAAAGGCGTATACTGGGAAAAGAAACATCAGGCAGAGTAGGAAAGCGCGTGGTCAGTGCCGGCGGGACGGGGAGTTGTCCGCCGGACGAAACGGCGAGTGGTTCGTCTGCAGTGCGCTTTCCGCATCCCGCTGCCGCATAGCGTCCGGTCGGGCGGGAGCTGTCCGTCCTGCTCCTCTGTGCGGCTGTTCCGAGGCTCTCGGACTGCCGATGAAACAGAGGAGGTTTTTTTATGCAGATTTTCAAGACGCCTTTTTCCGCTGCCTACTGGCGCGCGGCGGCGGGAGAGCTGAAGAACTATCGGACGCTGGTGTTTTCGGCGCTGATGGTCGCCGCCTGCATCGTTCTGAGCCACTGTAAGATCCCGCTGGGAGAGAATCTTTCCCTCAGCGTCACGTTTTTGGCGCGGGCGCTGTGCGCGCTGGTGTGCGGACCGGTGACTGCGGTGCTGTTTGGTGCGGCCGAGGACACCCTCAGCTTTTTCCTCTCCTCCGGCGGCTACCCGTATTTTCCGGGCTATATGCTCACGACTATTCTCGGCTGCGTGGTCTACGCCTTGTTTTTCTATCGGGCAAAGATCACATGGCGGCGCATTATTCTGGCCAAGATCATCACGAATATTCAGAATGTCTTCCTCGGCTCCCTGTGGAGCGCTATCTTGTATAGCAAGGGATACCTATATTATATGACCACCAGCGCCGTGAAGAATGCGCTGTATTTGCCGCTGCAGATCCTGATGCTGGGGTTTCTGTTTCAGGCGCTGCTGCCGGTGCTGGGCAAGTCGGGCAGGCTGCCGCAGCAGCTGCCGGACGGGCGGTTGGGCTGGTGAGCCTTGGGACGCGGGGCGAAGTTGTTTGTTCACAATAGTTTAACATTGACGGCTATTGACATCCGGCGGCACCGGTGGTAAACTGCGTTTAGCACTCGAGGAAATAGAGTGCTAAAATGGAGAACGATATGGAATTGACAGATCGAAAAAAGCAAATACTGAAGATCGTCACTGAGGAATATATCCGATCCGCCGAGCCTATCGGCTCCAAGGCCATTGTGGAGCGGATGCCCGACAAGATCAGCTCCGCCACCATTCGCAACGAGCTGGCTGACCTGGTGGAGATGGGCTATCTGGAACAGCCCCACACCTCGGCGGGGCGCGTGCCTTCGGCTAAAGGCTACCGGCTGTATGTCAACGAGCTGATGGAGCGCAGAACCGTTTCC
>OMQS01000049.1 GCA_900313295.1 uncultured Eubacteriales bacterium | reverse complement strand
TCAGCATCCGAGTGCCCCTCCAAGCCTTTTTCAAAGGGAATGTCCACGCCGCCCATGATCAGCTTCCGGCCATACGCCAGCCGGTGCACGTCATAGCCGTGGCCAATGCGCAGATTCGTCATGCTCTCTCCTCCCGCTCCTTCAGGATCGCCTCCGCCACAGCGAGGTCAACGGGGCGAGTGATCTTGATGTTTTCGCTGTCGCCCGTCACCAGCTGCACCTGCTTGCCCAGCCGCTCCACGGCGGCGCAATCGTCGGTGACATTGGCGCCGCAGGTGACTGCGGATTGCAATGCCGCCCGCAGGATCTCCGCCCGAAAGACCTGCGGTGTCTGCACAGCGAAGAGGGTGGTTCGATCCGGCGTGGAACGCACAATGCCGCTCTCGTCCGCCACCTTCACGGTGTCCGTCACGGGAATAGCGGGGGCGGAAGCGCCGGTAAGCTCCGCGCTCTCCACCACGGCGTCGATCAGCTCCGGCGTTATCAGGGGGCGGGCGGCGTCGTGGACGGCGATAAGCTCCGTCCGCGGGTCTGTTTCCAGCGCTCCGGCCAGCACGGATTTTGTGCGAACATCTCCGCCTTTTATAATTTTTACCGGCTTTTTCAGCCCGATTTGTTTGCATAATTCCGCAAAGGGAAGCATGAGATCCTCTCGGGTGACCAGAATGATCTCGTCGATCCGCTCCGCCTGCTCCACTGCCAAAAGGGTGCGTGCCAGCACGGCCTGCCCCGCCAGCGGCAGGAGCAGCTTCTCCTTCCCCATGCGCTCCGAGCGGCCGGCGGCCACCACCACCGCCGCGCAGAACGAGCGGCTCGGCCTGCGCAGACCCCGAATTTTATCGAGCAATTTTCCCATGATCTTACCTCCGGAAAACACCACCGAAAAGTTAACATTTTAGGCGGCTGCTGCCAACAGATAAATAGGCTGTCAGCCGCATAAACGTCCACCATGAGTGTAACATATCGCCGCCATAAATGCAACAGCAGGCTCCCGACGGAAATCGGGAGCCTGCTCAGTTTATTATTCTCCGAAAACAGCCGCCGCCCAGTCGGGCAGGGTGTCATACCATGTACTCGTCACCTGCCCGTCCGCATAGTCGTAGACCACCAGGGGCTTATAGTCCCAGTCCGTCTTCACCAGCAGCTCGTTGACGCCGTCCCCGTCGCAGTCGGAAATGGTGTAGCCGATGTCGGCCAGCGTCTTCGGCAGGCGAAAAATGATGTTGGCATCATAGAGCGTTCTTGCCCCATCCTGATGCTCCGAAGGCCGGTAAAATAAAAGATTCCCGTTCCCTTCCCGCATAAGACAGGTGTTCTCCAGACCAAAGAGGGGCTTCTCCGTTTCTATATTGTCCACCGCAACGGGCATCGACGTCTGCGTAGTCTGCCCCACTATGCCGGTAAGCTCTCCCCCGCCGGTTCGGTCGTCATAGGTAAAGCGCAGGTAGCTTTGCGTCCATTCAATGCCCGGGCGGAAATTGATATTGCCAGAATTCTCCCAGATCCTGTCGGGAGGCAGCAGCTCCTTATCCGACAGGCCGCCGTCATAGTGCAGATACAGGAGCTTTCCCTCGTATCCCACGACGCATATATACTCCCCCGAATTTTCGGAGCCGGGCATCTGCTCCACATAGAGCAAATCCACCTTGGCGCAGTTCACCTCATGGTGGTGCTTCGCCTCCTGCGCCGCCCGATATTCCCGCACCGCGCGGGGAATGACCAGCACCCCCGCCGCCGCGATCACAACGGCCAGCGCCGCCGCCAGCAGCTTGCTGCTGTGTTTTTTCTTCTGCACCGTTTCCTTGGAGATTTCCATTACGGTCTGGATGGGTTCGCTGCTTCTTTCCTCTGTCATCGTCTGCTCCTTTCCCTCGTCCGCAGGCATCCGGCAGCGCAGCAGGGCGTCGATGCTGACGGAAAGCGCCTCCGCCAGCGGCTCCAGCAGCGTCACATCGGGATAGCTCAGCCCCCGCTCCCACTTGCTGACGGCCTTGTCCGTCACATGAAGCCTGGCGGCCAGCTGCGTCTGCGTCATGCCCAGCCGTTTCCTGTTTTCGGCAATGTATGCGCCGAAGAGCTGTTTGTTCATAGGCGTCACCTCAATTTTATGATAGCGGTAGAGGGGGCATCCGGCAACCGACCGGCGGTAGAGTGCGGCCTGCGCACAGGAAAAGGGGGGCGGACAGCACCGTCCGCCCCTGTAAAGCTTTGGTTTATCTTCTGTTATGGGGATACCAGATCTTCTGCTTCTCCGCCTCGCGGATCAGCTCCTCGCGGAAATCGGGATGGGCGATGGAAATGAGCTTCTCCGCCCGCTCCCAGACGCTGAGACCCTTAAGGCACACGCAGCCGTACTCCGTGACCACATACATGGTGTTCACCCGCGTGTCCGTGACCACAGAGCCGGTCTGGAGGGTGGGACGGATGCGGGAGGACAGGCTGCCGTCCTTATTTTTATGCGTGGAGGACAGGCAGATGAAGCTCTTGCCGCCCTTGGAAAGATACGCGCCCAAGACGAAATCCTGCTGGCCGCCGGCGCCGGAGATCTGCTTGATGCCCGCCGTTTCGCCGTTCACCTGGCCGTAAAGATCCACGTCCACGGCGTTATTGATGGAGATGAAATTATCCAGCTGCGCCACGGTGCGGATGTCGTTGGTATAGCTGATGGGCGCGGCCATGCAGGCGGGGTTGTCGTCCAGATAGTCATAGAGCTTCTGGGTGCCGGCGGCGAAGGCGTACACCTGGCGGCCGCGATCCAGATTTTTCCGCATGCCCGTGACCTTGCCCGCCAGCGCCAAATCCACATAGGCATCCACATACATCTCCGTATGTACGCCCAGATCCTTCAGATCGGACTCGCACAGCATGGCACCCACGGTGTTGGGCATACCGCCGATGCCAAGCTGCAGGCAGGCGCCGTTGGGGATCTGCTCCACGATGAGCTTGGCCACGGCCTTATCCACCTCGGTGGCGGGGTTGGAGGGCTGGATGCCCATGGGGTCGTTGCGTCCCTCCACGATCATATCCACCTCGGAAACATGGATGCAGTTGTCAAAGCCGCCCAGGCAGCGGGGCATTTTCTCATTGACCTCCACGATGACCACCTTGGACTTCTCAATGACGGCCCGCAGATGGGAGGCGGAGAGGCCGAAGTTGAAGTAGCCGTGCTTATCCATAGGCGTGACCTGGAACATGGCAACGTCCGGCGGGGTAATATGATCCGTATAGTACCGAGGCAGCTCGGAATAGCGCATAGGCTCGTGGAAGCCGGCGCCGCTGGCGATATGGTGACGCTCCACGGCGCTCATGTGATGGGAATTGAAAATGATATGGTGAACGGGATCTTCCACGTCAAAAATGGCGGGCTTCCACAGGCTGATGCCGCCGCGAACCTTCACGTCCTCCAGCATCGGCGCGCGGCGCGCCAGCGCTTCGTCCAAAACCCGCGGGTGAATGGCGCAGAAACCGTAATCCACCCAGTCACCGGACTTGATGACCTTCACCGCCTCGTCGGCCGTGGTCAGCTTTTGCCGGTACATTTCTTTATAATCCATGCCTTCACTCCTCCAATTCGTCGGTGCCTTACTCATAGCACCTTTTTTATATTATAGCACCGAAAAAAGGCAAAAAACAGTGGCTTTGTGAAAATAATGTCATTATTGGAGGATTGCCTAAATATTATCAATTTTATTCATGCAGGATTGTGAGGGTCTGGGGGGGAAAACGCAAAAAAGAAAGCCGACGCGTGAAGCCGGCTTCCTTTGTATCTTTTTCACCGCAGACGGCGGAGGGTTTCCGTGAGCAAAGCCCAAGTGCGCTGCACGGAGGCGATGTGCATGCGCTCCCGCGGGGTGTGGATCTCCGTGAGATCGGGGCCGATGGACACGCAGTCCAGCCCCGAAAGCTTGTCGGCCAGCAGGCCGCACTCCACGCCTGCGTGAATCACCTCCACCGTGGGAGCGTGGCCGCACTGCTCCGCAAAGACCTCCGCCATCAAGCGGCGCAGAGGCGAATCGGCGCTGTACTCCCACGCCGGATAGTCCCCGCTGATGGAAAACGTCCCCCACAACACGGCGCCCAGCAGCTCCAGACGACGTAGGAGCATCTCTTTTTGGGAGTTTATATTGCTGCGGACGCAGAAGGAGGCTCGCACCGAGTCGGCGGAAGTGGTGAGGATGCCCAGATTCAAAGAGGTCTGCACCAAGCCCTCCACTTCCCTACTCATCTCCTGCACCCCGTTGGGGGCGCACTGGAGCAAAGTCAGGGCGCGACGGGTAGTGTCGGCATCCATAGGGACGCCGGCGTCCTGACCGGACTGTGCGCTGACGGTGATGGCACCGTCGGCCACGGCATACTCCCTACGGAAAACCTCCTCCATACGGCGGCAGGCAGCAGCCGCCCGCCCCCTGTTCTCCACCACAAGCGTGGCGCAGGCGGACACGGGGATGGCGTTATCCTTGCTGCCGCCGCTGACGGAGCAAAGGCGCATAGTGGTAGCGCGGCCGATGGCGTCCAGGATGCGCCCCAAAAGCACGACGGCATTGGCGCGGCCACGGTTTATTTCGATGCCGGAGTGGCCGCCCGTGAGGCCGGAAACCGTGATAAAAAGGCTCTCGCCCGTAAGGGGTTCACGCTTTACAGGAATGTCTATCACAGCGGTTGCGCCGCCGGCGCAGCCAGCCGTGAACACGCCCTCCACCTCGGAATCCAGATTGATGAGCAGGCGGCCGCGCAGGTCGCTGAGGTCGATGGCAGCGGCGCCGATCATGCCCGTTTCCTCGTCCACGGTGAGCACCGCCTCCAAGGCGGGGTGGGGCAGCGCGCCGCTCTCCAGCAGGGCAAGGATCATGGCCACGGCGATGCCGTCGTCGCCGCCCAGCGTAGTGCATTTGGCGTACACGGTGTCCCCCTCCACGACCAGCTCCAAGCCCTCGGCGGCCATATCCTTTTTGCAGTCCGGCTCTTTTTCGCAGACCATGTCCATGTGCCCCTGCAAAAGCACCGGCGCAGCGGCCTCATAGCCGGCGGAAGCGGGCTTTTTTATGACCACATTGTTCCACTCGTCCTGCCGGACGGCAAGGCCGCGGTCGCGGGCAAAGCGCACCAGATAGTCGCTGATGGCCTTGGTGTTGCCGCTGCCGTGGGGAATGCGGCAAAGCTCCTCAAACCAGTGAAAG
This sequence comes from uncultured Eubacteriales bacterium, assembly GCA_900313295.1. Classification (GTDB taxonomy): domain Bacteria; phylum Bacillota; class Clostridia; order Oscillospirales; family Oscillospiraceae; genus Vescimonas. The sequence continues at coordinate 3,366 of OMQS01000049.1, read as the reverse complement.
ACCCGCTCGGGCTGCAAACCGGCCAAAATCGCCATAAATATTCCTCCTTTTTATAGCTCCTCCCTCGGCCCAGGGCGGAGGCTCTGACCCAGGGAATGAAGCGTGATGGCTCCGGCGGAAAGCTCCGTGAGCCGCTGCTGCAGGCGCAAAGCCCCGTCATCCGGCAAAGAAGCCGTGACGGTGACGCCGGCAGCATAGGAAATGTCGTCCAGCAGGCCGCCGACCGCCGCGATCTCCAGCTTGACACGCTCCAAAAGGCTGTAGTCGCAGTCCAGACGCACCTGCTCCCACAGCCCCATGGCGGAAACGCCGGCAGCGGAGAGGGCGTCGCGGGCGCTCTTGCTATAGGCGCGGGTGAGACCGCCGGCGCCCAGCAGGATGCCGCCGAAATAGCGGGTGACGACGCAGCAGACATAGCTCACGCCTTCCCGCAGGAAAACATTGAGCATGGGCTGGCCGGCGGTGCCCTGCGGCTCGCCGTCGTCGCTGTAGCGCAGGACGTTATCCCCCAGCAGGTAGCACCAGCAGTTGTGTCGGGCGTCGTGATACTTCTTTTTGGCGGCGCGGATGTGCGCCTGCGCCTCCTCCTCTGTGGACACAGGCCAGATCTGGCCGATGAAGCGGGAGCGTTTTTCCACAAACTCACTCTCGGCGGCGGAAAAAGGGATTCGCTGCACGGCCATTACTCCCACTCCTCCTTCGGCGGCGTCCAGCCCTCGATGTAGGGCTGCATCTGCCCCAGCACCTTGGGCGGGCAGACGGCTACCACAGTGATAGTCTGCTCATATTCCACGGACTCCACCTTGGCCTCCCGATACAGGCCGTCCAGCAGACCCGCTTTGTCATAGGGCAGATGGATGGTCACCCGACGGGTGCCCTTGTCCAGCTTTTCGTCGATGGCGCGCAGGAGATCGTCGACCCCCTCGCCGGTCTTGGCGGAGATATAAACGCTGTCCTCCTCCCGAGGCAGCCGGCCGGAAAAGGCGAGATCGCATTTATTATATACCCGCAGGCAGGGGATGTGGTCGGCCTTCAGCTCGCGGATGAGGCTGTCCACCACCTGCGCCTGCTGCGGCCACTGGGGATTGGACAGGTCAATGACATGGAGCAGCAGGTCGGCGTACTCCAGCTCCTCCAGCGTGGCCTTGAAAGCCTCCACCAGCTGGTGGGGCAGCTTGCGGATGAATCCCACAGTGTCGGAAATGACCACATCCAGGGTGTCGCTGACGGTGAGGAGGCGGGTGGTGGTATCCAAAGTGTCAAAGAGGCGGTTATTGGCCGGAATGTCGGCGCCGGTGATGGCGTTGAGCAGGGTGGACTTGCCGGCGTTGGTATAGCCCACGATGGCCACCACGGGGATCTCGTTTTTCAGACGGCGCTGGCGCTGGGTGCTGCGCACCCGACGCACCTCCTCCAGCTCCTCCTTGAGCTTGTCGATCTTGCGGTGGATGTGGCGGCGGTCTGTTTCCAGCTGGGTCTCGCCGGGGCCTTTGGAGCCGATGGGGCCTTTGCCGCTGGTGCCGGCCTGCCGCTCCAGATGCGTCCACATGCCGATGAGGCGGGGCAGCAGGTACTGGTACTGTGCCAGTTCCACCTGCAGGCAGCCCTCCTTTGTCTTGGCTCGCTGGGCGAAGATGTCCAGGATCAAGCCGCTGCGGTCGATGACCTGCACGCCCAGAAGCTCCGTGAGCACACGGATCTGGGAGGGGGAAAGGTCATTGTCAAAGATCACCAGTGTGGCGCTCTCCGCGGCCACCATGGTCTTGACCTCCTCCACCTTGCCCTCGCCGATGAAGCTGTGGGGGTCGGGCTTTTCGCGGCTCTGGAGGATGCTCCCCACCACCCGTCCGCCGGCGGTGTCCACCAGTGCGGCCAGCTCCCGGAGGCTCTCCTCGTCGGTGCTGTCTTCCCGCAGGACTGGCGAGCGCAGACCCACCAGCACCGCAAGATCCCGTTTATTTTCCTGAAGCTGCGTGCGTTCCATAGTGTGACCTCATTTGAAAAAATAATATATGTAGTATACCATAAGCGGCGAAAATGTACAACAGCGGATAAAAAAGCCCCGCACCGAGAAAGGTGCAGGGCTTGGTGTTCTGACAAATTACTTGTCCAGGCCGAAGCGCTTGTTGAACTTGGCCACGCGGCCGCCGGTGTCCACCAGCTTCTGTCTGCCCGTAAAGAACGGGTGACACTTAGAGCAGACTTCTACGCGAATATCCTTCTTCGTAGAACCTGTCTCAATTACATTACCGCAGGCGCATTTAATAGTAGTCTGCTGATAATTGGGATGGATTCCTTCCTTCATTGCTCTGGTTCACCCCTTTCCGGTACACATGTCCCTTGGACTCCAAAGGCAAATCTCATCTTAGCACATATCAATATGCATTGCAAGTGTTTTTTGAGGAAAAATTGCATAATTTGCCGTCAAAGCTCCACTTCCGTTCCGGTGGCGAAGAAATACAGCACCCGCCGGCACACCGGCTCCCCCAGCACACGGCTCAGCGCCTCGCTGTACGCCCAAAGCTGGATGCGGTACTGCTCCGCCCGCTGCCGCTCCTCGCCGGAGCGAATGTGATCCGTCTTGAAATCCGCCACCACAAGCCCCTGCTCCGTGCGGCAGCACACGTCCGCCACGCCCTGCAGCATCATCTCCTCCCCCTCGGCGCGGGGGTCGTACACCGTGGCGGGCACAAGCAGCGCAAAGCGGAACTCCCGCCACACCTGCTGGGCGTTTTTCATTTGATGACACAGGTCGCTGCGCAGGAAATCCGAGATCTGTAGAGCGTTTATACTTGCGGCCTGCTCCTCCGTCAGCAGGCGGCGCTGCAGCAGGGAATCCACCAACCGGCGCACCGCCTCCGGCTCCGGCGGCGTGTCAAAGGGCAGATACTGCATCACAAGGTGCATGGCCGTGCCCCGCTCCGCCGGCGTAAGCCCCTGCTTCTCCTGCAAAAACTTAGGAACGGCAAAGTCCCCCTGCACCGGTCGGGGCTGCTCCGCGCCCTCAGCGATCTGCTGATCCAATTCCCGCCCTTTGAGCTGGGTGGCTGTGATCTTGGTGGGAACGGCGGCGGCTGCTTTATGAGCATATTCCCCCTGCAAAAGCTCCGGCCAAAAAGGCAACTGACCGGACTGCCGCTCCTCTTCCCCACCGCTGACGGCGCTGTGCGCCGAGGGATTTTCATGGAGATACACCCGCCAGCCCGCCGCGCTCTGCCGCGTCTGCGGCTGCGTTTCACTCCAGACGTGAAGGGTGCCGGCCTCCGTGCTGCACAGCAGCGCCTGCAGCACCCAGTCACCCATGGTCTTGGCGCTGCGCACCACCTGCGGCGGCACGGGCAGATCTGTGAGCGCCGTCAGCTTCTG
>OMQS01000164.1 GCA_900313295.1 uncultured Eubacteriales bacterium | reverse complement strand
TGGAGGAGGTCGGCGGGCAGAGCCGCAAAGGGCGCACCGCCGTAACCATGAAACGGTATTTATAAGGAGAAAAAATATGGAACAGAAAAAATAGACCGCATCAATGAGTTGGCAAAAAAGGCCAAGACGCCGGAGGGACTGACGGCAGAGGAGCTGGAGGAGCGGGCGGCGCTGCGGCAGGAATATCTGAACAGCGTCATGGGCAATCTCCGGCGGGAGCTGGACAACACATGGATCGTGGACGAAAACGGCAACAAGCGCAAGCTGACCCCGAGGAGGAAAGAGGAACAAAAAAGTTGATCCTGTCATTCCGAGGAGCGAAGCGACGTGGGAATCCGTATTGCTGGATAGAAAAAACTTTTTTCTGAAAGGGAACGGATTGCCACGTCGGTCTGCGGACTGGCTCGCAATGACAGATTTTAGAAGGATAGCTTTTAGACAGGAAAAAAAGGAGCCTTGCGGCTCCTTTCAGCTATAATTATAAATCAAATCTGCTTGGCGCTGTCCACTATGATGGCGCGGGCGCGCGCCAGACGCAGGTCGTGGGTGAGGCGCTCGATGGGCAGGCTCTGCTTGAGCTGGTCGGGAGTCATGCCGTAGAGGGCGGACATCTGGGTGTATTTTTCCTCCAGTTCAGCATCGGTGAATTGGATATTCTCCCGGCGGGCGATCTCCGTCATGGCCAGCTCAAACTCCACGGCGGCGCGGGCACTGGACTCTGCCTGCCTGCGCAGGTCGTCCCGGGTGATGCCGGCCATTTCCAGATAGGCGTCCATGGTGGCGCCCTGCTGCATGAGCTGCTGCTCCAGATCCCGCATGAGGCCGTCCAGCTGGCAGGTCACCATACGCTCCGGGATGTCCACCTCCATGCCGGCGATGACCTGCTGCACCAGAGCGTCGGCATAGGCGTCCGTGGCCTCCTGCTGCTTGGCGCGCACCGCCTGCTCCATGATGCTGCGGCGGAGGGCGGAGGCGTCGGCAAAGCCCTGCGCCTTGGCAAAAGCATCGTCCATAACGGGCTTTACCCGACGGGTGATCTTGTGGACTTTGATATGGAACACGGCGTCCTTTCCAGCCAGCTCCGGCGCGTACTGGGCGGGGAAGGTGACGGCGATGTCCCGCTCATCGCCCACGGCCATGCCGGCCACCTGCTCCTCGAAGCCGGGGATGAAGTAGCCGCTGCCCAGCAGCAGGGGGTACTGCTCGGCCTTGCCGCCCTCGAAGGGCACGCCGTTCACGAAGCCCTCGAAGTCCAGCACCACCTCGTCGCCCATGGCGGCCTTTTTCGGGTGCTCCTCGGCGAGATGATTCTGCAGGTACTCCTCGATGGCGGCGGTGACATCGTCATCGGACAGCTCCACCGTGGGGCGGGGGGCGGAGAGGCCCTTGTACTGCCCCAGCTTTACTTCGGGATAGAGGTCGATGAGGGCGGTGAAGACGTAGCCATCGGGGCCGATGGACTCCACGCTCAGCTCCGGGGCGCCGGCTACGCTGATGTCCTCCTGCCGCACGGCCTCCACCAACGCCACGGGGAAGGTGCTGTTCACGGCGTCCTGATAGAACACGTCGGCGCCGTGCTTTTCCTCCATTTCCTGCCGGGTGGGCAGGGAGCCGTCCTCCTTCTTAAAGAGATTTTTGCTCTGCTCATAGGCTTCGTTCAGCGCCTTTTCCCAAGGATCCCGCTCCACCTGAATGGTGAGCACCACCTGGCGGTTTTCTTTGTTTTCACGGTTCAGCAGCATACTGCGCTCCTCCTCAAAATGTGACATTGCATGTATTATAATATAGAGAGTGCCGTTTTCGCAAGCCTGTGGGGTGAAATTGTTAAAAAACAGTGACAAATGCATCTGCCCTATGGCGTCTGGCGGGAATTGTGGTATAATGATTGGGATACGATCGACTGACCTACGGAGGGTTTTCATGCAAAAAATCACGCAATTCATCAAAACGCACAGGCATATGTGGTGGGGGCTTTACCTGCCGGTGTATCTTATCATGTACTTCACCGTGGAGCATGTGGTCACGGACAATTACTGGGCCACGCAGACGGCCATCGACGACTATATCCCCTTCTGCGAGTATTTCGTCATTCCCTATGACAGCTGGGGGCCGCTGCTGTTCGTGCTGGGCGTGTTCCTGATTTTGAAGGATCCGGAGAGCTTCCGGCGGTATATGTGGTTCATCGCCATTGCCTACACCACCGCCACCATCTTCTGCTTCCTCGTGCCCAACGGGCAGGATCTGCGCCCTGCGGTGCTGCCGCGGCAAAATATTTGCAGCTGGATTTTGCAGAAGACCTGGGAAGCCGATAATAACGCCAACGTTTTCCCCAGCGTCCACATTCTGGGCGTGGTGGCGGCCATTTCCGCCATGTGGCACTCGCCGAAGATGAAACGGGTCTGGCAGATCGCAGGCACCGTGTGGTTTGTCATCATCGCGGCTTCCACGCTGCTGGTGAAGCAGCACGCCTTCATCGACCTGGCGGCGGCTTTGGTGTGGGGCGCCGTGGTGTATGCCATCGTGTATGTTATCATTGGACATAAGAGAGACAGAAAAGGCCTGCGCTGCGGCGCAGAGGAGCCGGAAAGGGAGGCGGAGCATGACTATTCCCCAGACGCCGGTATTTGACGGGATTTCGGCAGAGGAGTGCCGGCGCATCTATGAGTGCTTCGGCGTTCGGGAGCGGCACTTTAAGCCCGAGGAGCAGATTTACGACTTCGGCAGCGGCGGACACAGCATCGGCATCTTAGTCTCCGGCTCCGCCATCGTGGAGCGTGTAGACCGCCGGGGTGACCGCACCATTTTGGAGCATCTTCTGCCCGGGGGTGTGTTCGGTGAGATGCTCATGTTTCAGAATGTTCTGGGCGACAGCATCGATGTGTCCTGCGAAAAGTCCTGCTCCGTCTGGTTCTTCCCCCAGGAAAAGCTGGAAAACCGCTGCGAAAAAAACTGCGGCCATCACAACCGCATGATCGAGAATATGTTCCACCTCATTGCCGAGAAGGCTACGGCCCTGTCCGAGCGGGTGGAGGTGCTCAGTCGCCGCAGCATTCGGGAAAAGCTGCTGTGCTACTTTTCTTTGCAGCAGGCGAAAAACGACGGCAGCTTCACGCTGCCCTTTTCCCTCAGCGCGCTGGCGGACTATATATCCACCGACCGCAGCGCCATGATGCGGGAGCTGAAAAAGCTGCGGGAGAGCGGCGAGGTGCAGATAGAGGGACGGCGGGTGACCATACCCAACGGAGAACTTGCCCAGAGCAATTGACGAAGCGAAGAATTAATGATAAAATAAAATGCAGAGCGGACTCCGCGGGGCGGGGTGCGCGGACTCTGATGAGAAATCAATGAGGAAGGGAAGAAATCATATGTACCGCATTGTTACGAAAACAGCCCTGAAGCCTACCGTGATCCTGTATGAGATCGAGGCGCCCATGGTGGCCAGGAAGGCGCAGCCGGGTCAGTTCATCATCCTGCGTGTGGATGAAAACGGCGAGCGTATCCCCATCACCATCCATGATTATGATCGGGAAAAGGGCACCGTGACCATCATCGTGCAGACCGTGGGCGCCACCACGGAAAAGCTCAGTCACAAGCAGCAGGGCGACTGCCTGCATGACTTCGTAGGCCCTCTGGGCAAGCCCACCGAGACCGAGGGCAAGAAGAAGGTCTGCGTGGTGGGTGGCGGCGTCGGCTGCGCCATTGCCTATCCCGTGCTGAAGAAGTTCCACGACTGCGGGGCGGAAGTTCACGCCGTGGTGGGCTTTAAGAATAAGGATGTTGTGATCCTGGAGGATAAATTCCGGGCTGTCTCCTCCGTTCTGAAGGTCTGCACCGACGACGGCTCCTACGGCCAGAAGGGCCTTGTCACCGAGGCGCTGAAGGAGCTGCTGGATGCGGGCAACGTGTATGATGAGATCTTCGCCATCGGCCCCATGGTCATGATGAAGTTCGTGTGCAAGACCACCGAGCCTTACGGCGTGCCCACCACCGTGTCCATGAGTCCCATCATGATCGACGGCACCGGCATGTGCGGCGGCTGCCGCCTGACCGTGGGCGGCGAAACCAAGTTCGCCTGCGTGGACGGCCCC
>OMQS01000032.1 GCA_900313295.1 uncultured Eubacteriales bacterium | reverse complement strand
GCCTCCTTGCCCCAGTAGCCCTTCTGCACCATCTGCTCCAGATCATTTTCCACCCGACGGGGCGAAACATCCGCTGCGGCGGCAAACTGGGAGATGGACACCGTTTCCTTCTTTCCGGCGATGGTCTGATACTTGGCGTAGCGGCGCAGACGGCGGCGCATCCAGTGACTCCCCAGCAGCAGACCCAGGCCGCCGGCGGTGAGTCCCATGGGGAAGAAGATCTCCTCCAAAAACCACGCCCAATGGCCGTCCTGCAAAAAGAACAGATTTTCCTTCAGCGAGCCGGACAGCGCAATGGCGCCTATGATGGTCACAATAATGCCGATGATGCGCAGAACCTTCGCACCGCTGTCGGACACCTTCGGCGTGCGGCGGGTGATATTGCTTTTGTTTTTTTTCGTCTGCCCTGCGGCAGAGTCGCTCGTTTTCTCCGCGGCGGCGACGCTTTTCACTGTATTCTCCGTCTCCGCTGTGATGATCGTCGGCTGTGCGCCGCTGCTTGGGCGCTTGCGCTTGCCGTCAGAGAGCTTCGCCAGCAGCACGATAAGCCCCACAGGCCATGCAAAGGCGAACAGCAGGGCGATGACGACCCACGACCACACCTCGTTTTTATCCGGCTTATCCGGCTTATTGGCGTTTCTGCTATCGGCCATGGTTCGTACCCTCCTGCTTAATGCGGCTCACGTTTTTTGATGCATTATATTTTACTCTTCTTCCCCCTCTACGTCAAGAATGCAGGGGCTATCTCAACACTTTTTTCACAAAAAAACAGGCGGCCGCTGCGACCGCCTGCAAAAAGATCCATTCACTTGCTCACTTGCCCCGACGGGTATAGATACGAGCCAGACCGCCCTCGGCAGTTTCACGGTAGCGCTTGTTCATGTCAAGCCCCGTGTAATACATGCTCTTGAGCACCATGTCATAGCTGATGTTGCGGGTACCGGTGAGGAAGTAGGCAATATTGGCCGAATTGATGGCGCGCATGGCGGCCACGGCGTTGCGCTCGATGCAAGGCACCTGCACCAGCCCGCATATCGGGTCGCAGGTAAGACCCAGATGGTGCTCCAGAGATACCTCGGCGGCGTACTCGATCTGATGGATATTATAGCCGAAAGCCTGGCAGGCCGCGGCGGCGGCCATGGAGCAGGCTACGCCTACCTCCGCCTGACAGCCGCACTCGGCGCCGGACACGGAGGCATTGCGCTTGGCCAGCTCCCCGAACAGACCCGCCACCCCCAGGGCATGGGCGATGTCCAGCTCGGAGAGGCCGCGCTTGCCCTCAAAATAGTATAGCACCGCCGGCAGCACGCCGCAGGAGCCGCAGGTGGGCGCCGTGACGATGGTGCCGTTGTCGGCGTTCTGCTCGCTGACGGCGTAGGCATAGGAGCAGACCTTCTGGCACTCCACCAGCTCGGGATGCTTGGTCTCCACGATGTGATCGTGCATATACTTGGCCTTGCGCTGGATGTGCAGGCCGCCGGGCAGCTCTCCGGTGCGGGACAGCCCCTCCTCCACGGAGCGCTTCATCACATGCCACACCCCAACGAGATAGTCCCAAATATCCGGGCCCTCGTTCATCTCGATATACTCCACCAGATCCACATAGCGGTACTGGCAGAACTGCAGTATTTCGGCAAAGGAGTTCTCCATATAGATCTCCTCGCTCTCCAGCTCCCGCTCCCGTCCCTCGATGACGATGTCGCCGCCGCCGATGCTCTGCACGCGGATGCGCCCCAGCTCCTCCGTCCCATGGAAAGCGACAAGATCCATGGTGTTGGGGTGCTTCATGTCCTTGGGATCCTCCTGCGAGAAGATCACCTCCGCCGCAGCGGGGGCAACCGCGTCCCGTATGGCGCGGTCTGTGCCGTGTCCCCGACCGGTCTTGGACAGAGAGCCGTAGAGCACAGCCTGAAACTTATCTGCCTCCGGATGCTCGCCGCGAAACAGCACCGCAGCCCGCGCAGGACCCATGGTGTGGGAGCTGGAGGGGCCTGTACCTATTTTATAAATATCACGGATGGATTTCAAATTATTCACCCTTTCTCTTATTGTCAAATGGATTATAGCATCTTAGCCCCGCAAAGGCAAGGAGGATATGCGGAAAAAGGCGGGGCTTTGCACCCCGCCTCTAAGCTCTCTTATGCGCTTTATGCGTCCTGCCGAATGAAGGCGTCGAAGCCTGCTTCTTTCAGGCGCTGCACCATCTTTTCGGCGTTGGCGCGGCTGGCGAACGCCCCCACCTGCACCCGATAGAGCTTCTGCTCCGCGGGCTGCTCCGGCCGGGCGGGTTTGGGCTGTTCGACAGGCTTATAAGTCACGCCGAAGTAGTCACAAATGCCCCGGGCGATGGCCTCGCCGATGGTGGCGGCGTTTTCCACGACCCACTTGGCGCCCTCCACGGTGTCGTGGAACTCGCACTCCAGATAGGCCGTGGGCGCCTTGGGCACCCGTACTTCGTAGAGCTTCGGGTTCACCTGAATGTTCTCGCTGGTGCCGGGGGACAGGGGCGCCACACGGGTGAAAATGGCCTTGCAGGCCGCCATGCCCTTGCCCGTGTTGTAGCAGAACATCCGCGTGCCCATGACGCTGCCGTTAAAGGCGTTGGTG
>OMQS01000114.1 GCA_900313295.1 uncultured Eubacteriales bacterium | reverse complement strand
GTGGTGGCCGAGGCGGCGGTGGAGGCGGTGAACCACGCCCAGCTCATGCCGCACAGGCAGACGGCGCAGATGCACAGACCGAGGACGGACGGAGCAAGAATATGCACGATGTTGTCCGAGTGTTTTTCTTTCTGCATGCGCTTGCCGCCGGAGGTCTTTGCCAGCTTGCGGGCAACCAGCAGAAAGGCAGATACGATCAGCAAGACCAAGAGTATAATAACGCCGATATCGTTTCCCATTGTGTTTGTATCTCCTTTCTGTTGCTTTCTATAAGCGATCAAAAGGCACAAACTTCAGCCTATACCCTTTGCTCGCCCCTCCGCACGCAGGCGGAGAGGTCTTTGTAGTACTTTATACCAAGTCAGCCTACAGGGGTGGTATCGGACGGTGCCTCGTCCTTCGGCGGGGCTTCGCCGCCGGCTTTCGCCATCTGGGCTTTCAGCTCCAGCAGCTCCTGCATCATGCGCTGGGTCTCTGCACGGTCGGCCTCGATCTTATCCCGCTCAGCCTGCAGCTCGGCCTGCTGCTCAGCCTTGTAGCTGCGGAACAGGCGGACACAGCGGACGCCCTCAAACAGAATGAGCAGCAGGAACGGAACAAGGATGCACACGATGTATCCCGGCGTGGTCTTCAAAAACCAGAAGAAAGAGCCGACGTTTGCAATATGCGTACTGTATTTGCCAAGCACATACGGGTAGGTGACGACGGTCCCATCGTCGGTGTCGGTGGTGGTGCCGTACGTAATGAAGCCGGGCTGGCCGCTGGCGTCGGTGGTGAGCCGGCGGATCTTATGGGTGACGGTCTCGCCGAAATTGGAGCTGTCCTGCGAGATGAAAGCGATGATGTCGCCCTCTGCCAGCGTGGACGGATCCACCTCCTTGACGAGCACGAGGTCGCCGGCATCAAAGTCGGTTTTACTCATGGAGTCAGTCAGGACGATGAACGCCTTGTAGCCGAAGAGCTTGCGGTCGGTACGGTCAAAGGTGGAAACCGACACTATGGTAAATATCATCATTCCAGCGGCAAGGACTACCATCAGCCACGCCACCACGTTGCGGATAATTTTCAGCGCTTTCATTTATGGCTCCTTCAGTCAAACAGCTTATTGGGATTATTCTTGGTCTGCGTCGCCTCGGCGCACATGGAGAAGGTGAGGTCAAGCCCCTGCGTATCGTTGCCCATCTGCTCGGGATAGTGGAACACCACCGTCAGATCGCGGCGCTGGCCGACCTTCAGCGTGTCGTCGGCGGCAAGGACATTCTGCCGCGTCAGCTCGTTGGCCGTGCCGGAATAGAGGGTCTTGTCGCCGTCCTTCACGGTGATGGTGAGCACATCGGCCAGGCCGCCGCTCACGTTATCGAGATAAAGACGGTAATACACGTCCCAAGTGCTCTCGTTTTCAACGAAAAAGTCTTTTACCACGGTCATGCCCGGCTCAAAGAGGAACTCGTGCTCCTGAATCACGGGCTTGCCGTTGTTGAGGTTGATCTTGACTTCGCCGGTGTGGAAGATGTTGTTATTCACCGAAACGGAGGCATAGACAAGGGCGAAGGTGGTTATGCACAGGCAGAGAGCAAGGATGACGATGGCCACGATGCCGCCCGTCAGCTTTTTAGCAGTTTTCACTTCAGCCATGGCTCTTCTCCTCCCTGCGTTTGGCGCTTACAAGCAAAATGAGCATGGCGCCGCCGGCGCAAGCGGCCACGGCCGCCCACAGTACGGGACTGGCCAAGTCGCCGGTCTTGGGGGGATTATCAAGGTTTCCGGTTTCCTCTACCCACCATTTGAAATCGGCGATCAGATCCTTGTTCTGATACTCATTGCCAACGCTTGTATCTAAGTACGCCGTGATCTCGTAGTACAGCTCGTCGGTGGTGGAATTTGCGGACGCCAGCTTGTGCGTCATGTTGGCGGGCATATCCCGCATCAGGCCGTCATACAGCGTTTCCCCCGTGGTGAGGAGCTTTACACGCACCTGCAGCACCTCGGCCAGCTTCTCGTAGCCGGCGCGGACGGCGGCCTTGAAGTGCACGGTGACTTTATCATGATAGGAGACCTGCACGCGGAAGAACTTCGTTTCCACGTCGCCGGGGAACATATTGCCGGCCTGGAAGGCGGTGTTCTCCTCCGGCTGCCTGTTATACAGGGATATGGTCGCCGCCTTTTTGGCTGCGGCAGCCGCTCCCTGGGCAGACGAGGACGCATCACCGCTTACATCGCCCGAAGTCTGGCCGCCGGAAGGCTTGGTGTCCTCCTCCGACGTGATGAGGTTATCCGGCACGGTGACGGTGGACGGATCGTTATTGGCGGGCTTGTTACGCACGAGCGTATAGCCCAGCGCCACGAGGCTGAGGCCGAGCAGAACAGCCAAAACGATGATAACGATCTTGATTTTCTTTTTCTGCTCCACTCGTTTTCTCTCCTTTACTTGCGGAATTGGGCTTGCTCTGCTTTGCCTGCGGCTGCGCCGCCTGCCAGACCGACGCGAACACGAACCCGTCGGCTTCTCTTTCTCTTTTTGCAGAACTTGCCACGCTGTGAGGACCGTTCCCCCAAACAAGTATAGAAATTATACAGCTATTCTGTGAAAAAAGCAAGTAAAATTAGTGTATTTTTATCTTTTTTCAAAAATTTTTTTCTCTAAATTTTTCGGAAGATGTCAAAAAGTATGCAAAAAGACCGCGAACTCCCCTGCGAAGCCCGCGGCCGGTCTTACCTATTTAATATATACATATCCCTGCCCAGCGGGTCGCAGGGACGGCGGTCTTCACGCGGCGGCAATGTAGCCGGCGCACAGGAGGAACTGCCCCGCAAAATACAGCAGCCAGTTCAGATCCGCCAGAAGGATGTGGTTTTTCTGATAGTTCCAGATGCCCAGCACCATGTCCGACAGGAAGAACAGCGCGCCGCCCAGACCCAGCAGCCCCCCGCCAGACAGGCCGGCGCAGGTGATGGCCACTGACAGGCTCTTGGCCGCCGTGGCAGCCACCAGCACGGTGTATATGGTCAGCCACGGGTCATTGACCGAGGTGTCCCAACGGCCGGCCGTTTTGAGGACGACGGCCAGCGCCAGCAGCGCCGCCAACAGCGCCGCAGCGCACCAGTGGAAGGGAGCCAGCAGGCTCAGCGCCGTGATGTTGCACATCTGCCCCAGGCCGAACAGCAGGATGCCCTTTGTGAATTTGGCCGCATCCAGCCGGATGTACTGAAGGAAAAAATCGCCGCCGGCGCACAGCAGCATGCCCACCGCCGCCAGCAGCAGCACCGGCGAAAAATCGCGCACGAGCGCCACGGTCAGGCACACCGTCAGCGTCATGGTGAGGAGGAGCTTCAGCGCCGTGGCCGCACGGAAGCGATACTGATTCTCCTGCCGGATATACAGCAGCAGGCAGATGGCAAAGGGGATCAGAACAAACCGCATAGTGCGCTCCTTTCCTTCCGTTTTTTTCAGTATACCATATTCCGGCAGGCAGCACAAGGAAAAAGCGGCCGCAAAGACCGCCGCTTTCTCTTATTTTTCCACAAAATACTGCGCGCCCGCGCCGCACAGCGGACACTTGTAGTCCTCGGGCAGAGTGTCGCCCTCGTACACATAGCCGCACACCTTGCAGACGAACTGTTTTCTCTCCTCGGACGCATGGGCAGCGGGCGCCGTCTGCACGTCTTTGGCCAGCGCCGAGGCCAGACGCTCCAGCTGCAGGGTCTGATCCTCCCGCAGAGCGGAGCGCAGGGTAAAGGTGTCCTCCAGCTGGCTCCAGCCCTTGAGATCTTTCAAGATTTTCTGCATTTCGCGGCCACTGGCAGGCGCCCAGGAGCCGTTTTCCAACAGCACCATGCGGCGATCCCGCAGGCCGTGGGCGGCGATGTCCCGCAGCAGCTCCTCCATGGTGATGAACACGCCGCCGTTGTAGGTGGGAGCGGCGAACACCAGATGGCTGTATTGGAACGCGGCGGACAGGACATAGGAGGACGGAGTCACGGAGGTGTCAAACATCTGCACCCGTACCCCCTGCTCCGCCAGGCGGCAGGCCAGAATGTTGGCGGCGCACTCCGTGTCGCCGTAAATGGAGGCGTAGGCGATCATCACGCCGCGCACCTCCGGCTCATAGCGGCTCCAAAGGTCGTGCTTGCCCAGAATATACGCCAGATCCTTGCGCCACACGAAGCCGTGGAGGGGCAGGAGCATGGTGATGTCCAGCGACGCCGCCTTCTGCAGCACCGCCTGCACCTGGGAGCCGTACTTGCCCACGATATTCGTGTAATAGCGGCGGCACTCGTCCAGATAGTCGCGGTCAAAATCCACCTCATCGGCAAAGAGGCGGCCGTTCAGCGCGCCGAAGCTGCCGAAGGCATCCGCCGACAGCAGGAGTTTGTCCGTTTGGTCATAGGTCATCATCACCTCCGGCCAGTGGACCATAGGCGCCATGACGAATTGCAGGGTGTGGCGGCCGGTGCAGAGGGTATCGCCCTCCTTGCAGACGCGGATGCGATCGTCATAGGCATGGCCGAAAAACTGGCCGATCATGGTCTTGGCCATGGCGGTGCAAAGGATCTGCACATGGGGGAAGCGCAGCACCAGATCCTCCAGCTCGGCGGTGTGGTCCGGCTCCATGTGGTGGACCACGATGTAGTCCAGGGTGCGGCCGTTCAGCGTTTGCAGCAGATTCTCACGAAACTGGCGGATCACCTGGGCGTCCACCGTGTCAAACAGGACGGTCTTTTCGTCCAGGAGCAGGTAGCTGTTGTAAGACACGCCGTCGGGCACGCCGAAGACGCCCTCAAACACGGCCAGACGCCGGCTGTCGGCGCCGATCCATGTGTAATTCTCGTTGACTTTGCGAACACAATACATACTGGTTTCCTCCCGGTATATTTTTTTGTTATTATACTGCAAATTTTTTTGATTGTACAGATGAAAAAGGAAAAAGTGCAGCCCGGAGACTGCACTTTTTGCAGATATAATATAGACTTAGGCCTTCTTGGCGATGTCGCACAGGGCGGCGAACGCCACGGCGTCGTTGATGGCCATCTCAGAGAGCATCTTGCGATTGATCTGGATGTCGGCCACCTTCAGGCCGTGCATGAAGGTAGAATAGTTCATGCCGTTCTGCTTGCAGGCGGCGGAGATGCGGGTGATCCACAGCTGACGGAAGTCGCGCTTCTTCAGCCGGCGACCGACATAGGCGTAGGTCAGGGACTTCATGACCTGCTCATTGGCCATCTTGAAGTGCTTGGACTTGGCACCCCAGTAACCCTTGGCCAGCTTCAGGGTCTTATTTCTTCTTTTACGCGCCATCATTGCGCCTTTAACTCTTGCCATTTGTTCTTGCCTCCTATTCTAACGATTCCGTCAATTATTTGTAAGGGATCATCTTGCGGATGGTCGCCTCGTTGGTGCAGTCGGCATAGGTGCCGGTGCGCAGGCGACGGCCACGCTTGGTGTCCTTCTTGGTCAGGATGTGGCTCTTGAAAGCACGAGCTCTCTTGACCTTACCGGACTTCGTCAGATTGAAGCGCTTCTTTGCGCCGCTATGGGTCTTCAGTTTAGGCATGATAAATACTCCTTCCGTATATTCTCCGCCCCGTGGCGGAAACGCGAATTACTTGCCTGCTTTGGGAGAGAGGAAAATGGACATATTCCGCCCCTCCATTTTGGCAGCCTTTTCCAATGTTGCTGTCTCGGCGCACTGCTCGGCAAACTTGTTCAGCAGATCCCGACCGATCTCCGTATGCGCCATTTCACGGCCGCGGAAACGCACGGAAACCTTCACACGGTTGCCGTCTGCCAGGAACTTCTGGGCGTTTTTCAGCTTGGTGTTGAAATCGCCCACATCAATGCCCGGGGACATCCGAATCTCCTTGATCTCCACCACATGCTGGTTCTTTCTGGCTTCCTTTTCCCGCTTGCTCTGCTCGAACTTGTACTTGCCGTAGTTCATCAGCTTGCACACGGGGGGCACTGCCTGCGGAGAAATTTTCACCAGATCCAACCCACGCTCATCTGCAATGCGCAGAGCCTCCTCAGAGGAAACAATGCCCATCTGCTCGCCGGTCTCACCGATGAGGCGGATCTCTTTGTCGCGGATCTCCTCGTTCAATTCATGCTGCAGCTTGCTAATGGCCGAAACACCTCCATTCAAAAATAAAAACACGGATGCCGAAAGCACCCGCATAGCCCAAACCGACCCCGCAAACGGAATCGTCTTACGCTATTGACCTCTTTGCCGGTGGCTGGAGGTGAGGCGGATGCATCCTGCCTTCTTTGTTTTCCTATGGTATTGTAGCACCCAGCCGCGCGGATGTCAACATGTTTTTGGCTGTTTTTTGTATATTTCTTCCGCGACATGCCACACTAAAGCCGTACACAGGTACAAAAAGGAGGTGCTGACAATGGCTAAGAATAACCAGAACAAAAATCAGAACCAGAATCAGAATCAAAATAAGAACCAGAACCAGGAGCAGAACAAGCAGGCCAAGGAGTGCAACTGACGCTCCCGCAAGCGGAAAGAGGGCACCGGCAAAAGCCGGTGCCCTTATTACATCGCAAAAACAAATTACTTATCCATTGTTCCAGCCGAAAATGCGGAACAGGCGCTGGTTGGAAGAGTGGTATGCACCGGCGGGGAAATTCCGCAGGTCGTTCGTATTGGAGCAGAGGAGGTAATCCACCGTTCTGCCTGCGTCGTCCTTCACCACGGCGCTGATGACTGTGGCGTGGCTTCTGGCGTTTTCAATGCCGATCAGCAGCACGTCGCCTACGTCGCCGTCATAATAGTTGGCGTTGGCATCGCAGACCATCTCTGTTGCGGAGGCAGAAGCGGCATAATCCGTGAAGCCGCCCACGTTGATCCACGAGGAAGTCACATCCCCGGCGGACTTCCAGTACCAGCGGCTGTTCATGGGGATACCGCCGGCGGTCAGGACCTGGGAAGCAAAATTCTGGCAGTTTCCGCCCCAATCGTCGAATTTTGTCCAATTGGAATTGCGGGCGCCCACCCACTTCATCATGTAGTTGTAGGCCGCCGTGCGGTCATAGGTGTTATCACAGGTCACAGCGGGGGAATTCCCCTGCGCATCAAACTGACTGTGGCGCTGGGTGATATAGGACATGATGGTGCTATAGCGGCCGTCTCTGCCGGCAGAACTATCATGCTTATAGGAATAGAACAGGCCGTTATTGCACTTGTGGTCAGACACCTTCCACAAAGAGCCGTCCCGTTTCAGCCAAAAGTTATGAGCCACATTGAACTGCTCCGTCAGGACGCTCAAGGCTCTGAACTGCTGGGTATTATCCTCAATGAGCGCAACATGCGCCGTTCCGTCCGAGGTGTTTACCCCCGTCACCCGCAGGGTGAAGCTATAGTTGCTGGCGGAGAGATCCTCCAAGGCGCTCTTGCGCACATCTATTATGGTGTTCCATGCGCCCTTTTCCCTGCTTGCAATGTCAGAGCCATAGAAGGGGTTCCCCACTTCTTTCACTGCCAAGCCCGCCAGAGACGAATAATAGGAATCCATATAGTCGAAAATGGCCTGTTTCTGTCCCTCAGTCAGGCTGCCGGCTGCGGTAAAGCTCCCGTGGTTGGATCCAGCCTTTATAACGCTCTCTGCTCCCGGCTCGGGGTTTGGATCAATCTGCTCCGGTGGCTCCTCATCAATGGGCACATCAGCGGGAATGTCGTCCTGCTTTCCGTCCGGCACCTCCACTGAGGGATCATCCGACACATCGGGATGCTTACTGCCGCTGCCCCGCAGCGCGAAAAACAGCACCAGACCCACAATGACCAGCACCGCCGCTGCGATGCCGCATATGCCCGCGGGCTTTTTGTACCACGGTTTCCTTCTTTGCATCCTGCTCATCAATTTTCACTCTCCACAATGTCGCTTCAGTCTCTGAGTGTTCCGGGGTATACGCCGCTGTCATGGAGCCGCTGCAGCGCCTGCACCACGGCTTGACGATCCTCGTGATAGGTCATGCCGAACCAGCGGTCATGGGACTGCAGGACGGTGACTTGTAATTTGCCCTCGCCAATGAGTTTGCCCACCAAACTGGGCAGCATGCACTCGGCCTTGCTATTATCCCGCGCCTCATTGCGCAGGAAATCATAGAAATACTGCTGCATTTCCTTGAAAAATGAAGGCGCAAAGCCCCAGAAATTCATGGAAACCACCGCGTCGGCAGGCAGCACGCCCTCCGCTTCGTCAATAATGGTGCCGTCCGGCTCCTGCCGGATCTTCAGCGTTTCCTTTATCCCCAGCAGGCGGCCGTTCTCCACCCGACAAACGCCCCGAGACACGGTGCCTCGCTCGCTGACAGTGTTTTTCAGCAGATAGCCCACCATGGCGGCGCGCCCCTGCTCCGGCAGACGCTGCAGCTGCTCATAGAGCATGGCGTAGGCGTCCACGCCGTAGTAGTCGTCGGCGTTTATGACGCAGAACGGCTCACTGACGCAGGAGTGGGCGCAGAGCATAGCGTGCCCCGTACCAAACGGCTTCACCCGCTCCGGCGGCAGGGTATAAAAGTCCGGCAGGCCGGAAAAATCCTGCACCGCGTAGCACACCTCCACCGGTTCGCCGTTTCGCGCCGTGCGGCGGGCTACATAGTCCCCGCAGGTGCGGCGCATCATCTCCTCCATGCCGGGCTTGATGACGAACACGATCTTGGTAAAACCCGCCCGAATGGCATCATAGATGGAATACTCCATCAAGGTCTCCCCTGCGGGGCCGACGCCGTCCAGCTGCTTGTTGCCGCCGTAGCGGGAGCCAAGACCGGCGGCCATGATAACAAGTGCTGCCTTCATATAAAGCTGCCTCCTGCACATTTTCAAATTACCTGTCGATTATAGCATATCGACATGGCAATAGCAAGTATGCCTTACAGATCCATTTCGCCTGCAAGGCTCATCACGGCCTGCCCGCCGATGCGCACCTTCACGGCGCCGTCCTTTTCCGTCAGGCGGCTGCGGATGCGGGAGGGGCGTCCCATGTGTTCGCCCTGCAAAAACAGGTTCTCCGTCTCCGGCGCAACCAAGCCCCGCTCATATAAATAATACGTCAGGGCGCCGTTGCTGGT
>OMQS01000185.1 GCA_900313295.1 uncultured Eubacteriales bacterium | reverse complement strand
TCCGCGCCGATCTTGTCCAGCTTGTCCACGGTGCGCATGATGGCGCCGGACTGCTCCGTCAGCCCCAGCATGGCGTAAAACCCGTTCAGAATTTTCCGGTTGTTCACCCGAATCTGGAACCGCTTCAGCCCCAGACGGGTGAAGGTCTGATAAATAATGGAGGGGATCTCCGCCTCGTTGGTGATGTCCAGCTTGCCGTCGCCGATGACGTCGATGTCCGCCTGATAAAACTCGCGGAACCGTCCCCGCTGCGCCCGCTCGCCCCGATAGACCTTGCCGATCTGGTAGCGGCGGAAGGGGAAGCTCAGCTCACCGCCGTGGAGCGCCACATACTTGGCCAGCGGCACCGTCAGGTCAAAGCGCAGCGCCAGATCGGCGTCGCCCTTCTGAAAGCGATAGATCTGCTTTTCGGTCTCGCCGCCGCCCTTGGCCAGCAGCACCTCGCTGGCCTCGATGACCGGCGTATCCAGCGGCGTGAAGCCGTAGAGGGAGTAGGTCTCCCGCAGGATCTGCATCATCCGCTCCATCTGCTGCTGCGGCTGGGGCAGCAGCTCCATAAAGCCCGAGAGGGTGCGGGGTGTCATTTTTGCCATGTTCGTATTCTCCTTTTACGATAAATTTCGGTCGTGGGAAACAAAAAACGCTCCCGTCCCGTGCATTGGGACGAGAGCGCATCGCTTCGTGGTGCCACCCAATTTCGGCTCCCATGGGGAAGCCCTTTGGCGCTCCTGTTACGGGGAGCGAGCCGTGGATGTTTCCATCCCCGCTGCTGGAGCTGTCTTCCTTCTGTGTGCCGCAGCACGCTTTCAGCCGATGGCGTGCCTCTCTGCGCCGACAGGGACAGATCTACTCTTGCTCCGTTATCGCGGTATTTCACATTATTTTAGTCCATTGTCGGGCAAATGTCAAGCGGTGAAGGGGTTGCTCTTGGGATTAACCACCTCGCGCCAGTCCAGATCGCCTCGTGCCAGACCCAGCACCAGCATTTCCGCCGTGGCGATGTTGCTGGCGTAGGGAATGTTGTTCTTGTCGCACAGACGGGAGATATAGATGATGTCGGGGGACGGCTCCTTGGTGTTGGGGTCGTCGAAGCACAGCACCATGTCCAGCTCATTGTAGGCGATGCGAGCGCCGATCTGCTGGCCGCCGCCGTGATAAAAGCTCATGAAGCGGTGGATGGTCAGCCCCGTGGCCTCGGCCACCATCTGGCCGGTGGTAGCGGTGGCGCATAGGGTGTGCTTGGCCAGAATGCCGCAGTAGGCGGTGCAGAACTGGACCATGAGTTCCTTGCGATTGTTGTGAGCGATCAGTGCGATATTCATAGTTGCGCTCTCCTTTCTGTGCGTATAAGGTTATCTTCTGAATAAGTTCTGTCATTGCGAACCGGTCCGCAGACTGGTTCGCAATCCGTACTCCAAAATCCATATCTATTCTTTTTTTGAATAGCGAGGTACGGATTCCCACGTCGCAGCGCTCCTCGGAATGACAGAGGGTGGTTTTTCGGCAGCCATTTATATCTTCATCAGCGGGGCTTTGAACCCGTCGATGCGTCTTGCGATGTTGTAGTAAGCCCGCGCGGCGTAGAAATTGTCGTCCCGCAAGGGGATGCCCTGATTCAGACACCGCGGGATGTCCGAATCCTCCGGCACCACGCCCAGCAGCGGCAGTCCGGCGGCGTCCATGGCGTCGTCGATGGTGGTGTGCAGCTGCTTCATGAGCTTTTTCGCCACCCGATTCACCACCAGATGCACCTTCCCGTTGGGGAAGCGCTCCAGCTCCATCACCGTGCGCTGGGCGTCCCGCAGGGCGGTGACGTCCGTCGTGGTCACCACCACCACGTGATCCGCCTCCTGCGTGGCCATGCGGAAGCCCTGCCCCAGCCCCGCCGGAGCGTCCACCAGGCAGAAGTCGAATTTCTCCCGTATCTCCGCCATGAGCGCCTTCACCTGCGCCGGCTCCACACGGAAGCCGTCAAAGGCCAGCGGCGCCGCCAGCAGGAACAGGGAGGGGTACTTGCCGTGGTGCACCGTCGCCTCCTCCAGCGTACATCGTCCGCTCATCACGTCGGAAAAGTCCATGAACGCGCTGTCGCTGAGTCCCAGCGCCAGATCCAGATTCCGCAGCGTGATGTCGCAGTCCAGACACAGCACCTTTTTTCCCATGGAGGCCAGCGCGAAGCCGATGTTGGAGGTAAATGTAGTTTTTCCGGTGCCGCCTTTGCCGGACACCACGGCAATGATCTTGCCCATTGTGCCTCCTTATTTCAGAGGAGATTTTTTGATTTTGGCAAACGCGCGGGGAAATTGCGCCGGCGTGGGGCGTACCTTACGGATGACCACCACCCGATGCCAGATGTCCGTGCAGGGCACGGCGTAGTCGTCGATCCTCTCGATCCGCCCGCCCAGCTGCCCAATGGCGCCTCGCGCAGCGTCGATCTCGCCATCCGAATCCACGGATTTCATGGCCAGAAACAGCCCGTCCGTCTTCACCAGCGGCAGCGCCAGCTCGCTGAGCACCGGCAGCGCCGCCACCGCACGGGACACGGCCACATCATAATTTTCCCGATGCTCTGCGGCAAATTCCTCCGCCCGTGCATGGACACAGGAAATATTTTCCAGCTTCAACGCCGCCGCCGCGTCCCGCATAAAGTCGATGCGCTTGCCCAGACTGTCCAGCAGGGTCAGGGAAGCGTCCCTGCACAGGATGCCCATGGGCATGCCCGGGAAGCCCGCGCCCGTCCCCACGTCCACCACGCTTTTGCCGGCGAAGTCGGCCAGCGTCAGCAGGTAGGCGGAGTCCAGCAGGTGCAGCGTGGCCACGTCCTTTGGCGCCGTGATGGCGGTTAGGTTCATGACCTTGTTTTTTTCCAGCAGCAGGCGGGAAAACTCCGTCAGCTTCGGGATGGCCGCCGTGTCCAGCCGCAGCGCGATCAGCCCCTCCTTCAGAATCGTTTCCAAATTATTTCTGCTCCTTCAGCAGGTCGCGGATCTCCGCCAGCAGCTCCTCGGTGGTGGGGTCTTTCGGCTTCTCTGGTTCGGGTTCTTCCTCTTTTTTCCTGCGGAAACGGTTGATGGTTTTTATCATCAGGAAGATCACAAAGGCCACCAACACAAAGTCGATGATGGTCGTGAGAAATGTACCGATGCCCAGCGTGACGGCTTCGGCGGTGTCCGTGGCGGGCTTGAGAACGATGTTCAGCTTGCCCAGATCCACGCCGCCGATGAGCATGCCGATGAGGGGCATGAACACGTCATTCACCAGAGATGTAGTGATCTTTCCGAACGCGCCGCCCAGAATAACGCCCACGGCCATGTCCAGCACGTTGCCCCGCATGGCGAATTCCTTGAATTCCAAAAAGAACTTTTTCATAGCTTTCTTCTCCTTTTTAGAAGCATCAATGCTTGGGAACCAGCACTTCCGTGCCGCCCATGTAGGGCTGCAGCACCTTGGGGATCAGCACGCGGCCATCGGCCTGCAGGTTGTTCTCCAGCAGGGCGATGAGCATGCGGGGCGGCGCCACGCAGGTGTTGTTCAGGGTGTGGCACAGCTGCATTTTGCCGCTCTCGTCCTTGTAGCGGATCTTCAGCCGGCGCGCCTGTGCGTCGCCCAGATTGGAGCAGGAGCACACCTCAAAATATTTCTGCTGGCGGGGCGACCACGCCTCAATGTCGCAGGAGCGGCACTTCAGGTCGGCCAGATCGCCGGAGCAGCACTCTAGCTGCCGCACGGGGATGTCCAGCGACCGGAACAGCTCCACGCTGTAGCGCCACAGCTTTTCGTACCAGTCCTTGCTCTCCTCGGGCTTGCAGACCACGATCATCTCCTGCTTTTCAAACTGGTGGATGCGGTACACGCCACGTTCCTCAATTCCGTGCGCTCCCTTTTCCTTGCGGAAGCAGGGGCTGTAGCTGGTCAGCGTATAGGGCAGATCCTCTTCCCGGTTCTGGGAATCGATGAACTTACCGATCATGGAATGTTCGCTGGTACCGATCAGGTAGAGGTCCTCGCCCTCGATCTTATACATCATGGCGTCCATATCCGTCTGGCTCATCACGCCCTCCACCACATTGCCGTGGATCATGTAAGGCGGGATCACATAGGTAAAGCCCTTGTCGATCATAAAGTCCCGGGCATAGGCCAGCACGGCGGAGTGGAGCCGGGCGATGTCGCCCATGAGATAATAGAAGCCGTTGCCGGAGACCCGGCCGGCTGCGTCCATATCCACGCCGTTGAAGCGGGCCATGATCGCGGTATGATAGGGGATGGGAAAGTCGGGGGTCAGAGGCTCGCCGAAGCGCTGGACCTCCACATTATAGCTGTCGTCCGGTCCCAGAGGCACGGAGGGGTCGATGATATTGGTGATCTGCAGCAGGATCGCATGGATCCGGGCTGCATACTCCTCCTCCAGCTTCTCCAGCTCCTCCCGGCGGAGATCGTTTGCCTTGACCTTGGCCATGTTCTCGTCGATCTGGGCCTGGATGGAAATCTTTTCCATTTCCAAGGCCTTTTTCAGCTTGCCAAAGAGGGGCCCGTTGGCCTTGCTCAGGGCGTTGCGCTGGGCCCGCAGATCGCTGGCCTCGGTGATGGCCGCGCGGTTTTTGGCGTCCAGCTCCAGGAGCTCGTCCACCAGGGGCAGCTTGGCATCCTGGAACTTTTTGCGGATGTTTTCCCGGACTATTTCGGGATTTTCACGAATAAAGCATATATCCAGCATGGTTTAACCTTCCTTCTTCAATCTGCGCAGCGCGGCGATCAGGTCCTCCCGATCCTCCGCGTTGTAGTAATCCAGCACGATCTTGCCGCCCCGGGCGCCCTCCAGCAGCTGCACCCTCCGTCCCAGGCTGCGGGTCAACTCCTCCGCGATCTCGGCGGCGTAGTTCACCGCCAGGGGATCCTCGCTCTTGGGCGTCTGCCGGGCGGCTCTGGCCAGGCGGGCGGTGAGCTGTTCGGTCTGCCGCACGGACAGGGCCTTTTTCAGCACCTCCTGGGCGGCCTCCCACTGAACCGCCTCGCTGCTGAGGCTCAGCAGGGTCCGGGCGTGGCCCGCGGAGAGCTCCTTCCTCTCCACCAAGTCCATCACCCGGGGGCTCAGGCTCAGCAGGCGCAGGGCGTTGGCTACGGCGGGACGGGATCGGCCCACGCTGCGGGCGGTCTCCTCCTGGGTCAGGCCGTATTCCTCCATCAGGGTCTTGTAGCCCTTGGCTTCCTCGATGGGATTCAGGTCCTCCCGCTGGAGGTTCTCCACCAGGGCCAGCTCCGCGGTGCGGCGATCGTCTGCCTCCAGGACCCGGACCGGGACCTCCTCCAGCCCCGCCAGCCGGGCCGCCCGCCAGCGGCGCTCGCCGGCAATGATCTGATAATAACCGCTGGGCAGCTTCCGGGCCACGATGGGCTGGATCAGGCCGTACTGCGCAATGGAATCCGCCAGGGCCTGCAGGGCCTCTTCATCGAAAGTCTTCCGAGGCTGGGCCTCGCGGGGCTCCACCTTGGCGATAGGCAGCGTCAGCAGCTCGCCCTCCGGCTCGTCCAGCGCGTTGATGGCAAAAAGCGCGTCCAGGCCTAAACCCAGGCCCTTTTTCTCTTTTGCAGCCATGTGTTTCTCCTTTTGTGGGGCAGCCTACCTGCAGCGGGCGGCAAATTCCGCCGCCAGCGCCATATAGGCCTTGCTGCCCTTGTTTGATTTGTCATAGAGCACGCCGGGGATCCCGTGGCTGGGCGCCTCGGAGAGCCGGATGCTGCGGGGGATCACCGTCTGATAGACCTTGTCCCCCAAATGCTTGCGCAGCTCCCCGGCCACCTGGTTGGTCAGGTTGGCCCGGGCGTCGTACATGGTGAGGACGATGCCCTCCACCTTCAGCCGCCGGTTCAGGCGTTTGCCGCACATTTTGATGCTGGTCATCAGGTCGGCGATGCCCTCCAGCGCGTAATACTCGCACTGCAT
>OMQS01000020.1 GCA_900313295.1 uncultured Eubacteriales bacterium | reverse complement strand
TTCATGCCAGCCCTCCGTCCCGCAGCCAGAGGACAAATTCCTCCGCCGGTATGGTCTCCACGCGGCAGCGACCCACGGCCTCCGGCAGGACAAGGGACAGGGACTCGCCCCGACGCTTCTTGTCGGACAGGGCAGCCGCGGCCAGCGCCTGCGCCGAAAACGCCGTGGTATCGGAGAGACCGTAGGCGTCCAAAAGATGCCGCAGAGCGCCGAGGGTGTCCGCGCCGCAAAGGCCGCGGCAGCAGGCGGCGCGGGTGAGAACGGCCATGCCTGCGGCCACGGCAAAGCCATGGGGCACGGCGTATCCGGAGCAGCTTTCTATGGCGTGCCCCACCGTGTGGCCGAAGTTCAAAAGTCGGCGGCAGCCGGCGTCATATTCATCCGCCTGCACCAGATCGCGCTTTATTTCCACGCAGGCGGCGATCACCCGCTCCACGGGGGCGTGGGGCAGGGAGGAAAACAGCGGTTCGCCGGAGAGCATGGCGCATTTGACCACCTCGGCGCAGCCGTTTTTATATTCATTATCCGGCAAAGTGGCCAGCAGCGACGGGTCACACAGCACCAGAGCGGGCTGGGAGAACGCCCCCACCTGATTTTTGCCGCCGGCGAGGTTCACACCGGTCTTGCCGCCCACGGAGGCGTCCACCATGGCTAAAAGCGTGGTGGGAACCTGCACGCAGGCAAGACCCCGCTGACAGGTGGCGGCGGCGAAGCCCGCCAGATCCCCCGCAACGCCGCCGCCCAAGGCGACGACTATATCGCTGCGGGTAAAATTCTTCTCAAAAAGCGCCTGCTGCAGAGCGGCGTAGGCGGCAAGAGTTTTGGAATTTTCTCCGTGGGGAAAAACAAAATGCTCCGTGCGGAAGCCCGCCGAACGGAGAGAGGACTCCGCCGCCGCACCATAGAGGGCGTACACCGCGTCGTCCGACACCAGCATGACGGCGCAGGGAGCGCCGAAGCGGGTCAGAAGCTGCGCCCCCAGCGAGGAGAGCAGGCCGCCCTCAATGCGCACCTCATAGCTGCGGGAGGCACGGACGGGGATCACCTTCACCGCCGAACCACCTCCAGCAGCGCCGCCACGCGGCGGCTCAGGTCGGCAAATTCGGCCGGCAGCAGCGCCTGCCCGCCGTCGCACAGGGCATGGAGCGGGTCGTTATGCACCTCGATGAGCAGACCGTCGCACCCGCAGGCGACGGCGGCCAGCGCCATGGGGGGCACCAGACGGGACTTGCCGGTGGCGTGGCTGGGATCCACGATCACGGGCAGGTGGGTCAGCTCATGGAGAAGGGGCACGGCGGTGAGATCCAGCGTGCTGCGCACGCCGCCGGAAAAGGTGCGGATGCCCCGCTCGCAGAGGATGACGTTTTTGTTGCCGCCGGCGAGGATATATTCGGCGCTGAGCAGCAGCTCCTGCACCGTGGCCGCAGAGCCTCTTTTCAAAAGAACGGGCTTATGGCAGCGCCCCAGGGCGCGCAGAAGGTCGTAATTCTGCATATTGCGGGCGCCCACCTGCAAAACGTCGATGTCCTCAAACAGGGGGAGGTCGGCGGCGCTCATGATCTCGGACACCACCGGCAGACCCGTTTCCCGCCGTGCCTTGCGCAGAAGCTCCAGCCCCTTTTCGCGCAGGCCGGAGAAGTCGTAGGGGGAGGTGCGGGGCTTGTAGGCGCCGCCCCGCAGGAGCTGCGCACCGGAGGCCTTGACGCTGCGCGCCACGGACAGAAGCTGCTCCTCGGACTCCACGGTGCAGGGGCCGGCCATCATGCAGAAACGGCCGCCGCCGATGGAGGCCTCGCCCACCTGCACCACCGTGTCTGACGGATGGGAGCGGCGGGAGGCCAGGGGCAGAGGATCCGCCGTAGGGAGGACGCTCTCCACCATGGGCAGGGACGAAAGAAGACCGCTGTCCACCCACTCCGCGCCGCCGGAGAGCAGCCAGACGGCGCTGCCTTCGCAGGCTTCACGGGTCACGGCAAGCCCCAGCTGCTCCAGATAGGCCAGAAGCCGCGCTTCCTGTCGGGGCGTTGCGTCTTTTTTCAGCACAAGGATCATGGTGTTCTTCCTCCGATTTTTTACATGAAAAAACGCACAGGCATAGCCCGTGCGGCAAGGTCGGACAGCGGTGGCCGGCCAAATGATTGTTACAGGCCATGGCTGTATATTTTTAATATATGTGATTTTACCACGGTTTACAGGGGGTGTCAACCTTTTCCCCCCTAAAACGCCTGAAACAGACGGGCGGGCGGTATTGCAATGGGAAAAAAAGTGTGCTATACTACAATATCCAGAGAAAGCCAGCCGGAGAAAGGAGGCGCTCCATGGAGAAGAAAGGCGTCAAGATCGCCGCCCAGAACCGCAAGGCGTTCCACGACTACTTCGTGGAGGAGCGCTACGAGGCCGGCGTGGAGCTGTTCGGCACGGAGGTCAAGAGCATCCGAGCCGGCACGCTGAACCTGAAGGATTCCTACTGCCAGACCAAGGAGGGAGAAATTTTCGCCTACGGCGTGCATATCTCCCCCTATGACAAGGGCAACATTTTCAACAAGGATCCCGACCGCCCCAAACGTCTGCTGATGCACAAGCGGGAGATCCGCAAGCTGCACGACCTGCAAAAGCAACAAGGCTACGCCCTGATCCCCCTGTCCGTGTATTTTAAGGACAGCCGTGTGAAGGTGGAGCTTGGCCTCTGCAAGGGCAAGAAGACCTACGACAAGCGGGAGGCCGTGGCCAAGCGGGACGCCAAGCGGGAAATGGAGCGAGCCATGCGGGAAAAGAACAGATAAAAGGAGACAGACTATGGAAAACAATCCCATTGTGACCATTACCATGGAAGACGGCGGCAAGATCGTGGCGGAGCTGTACCCCGATGTGGCGCCCCAGAGCGTATACAATTTCATTTCTCTTATCAAAAAGGGGTTTTATAACGGCCTCATCTTCCACCGCTGCATTTACGGCTTCATGATCCAGGGCGGCTGCCCCGACGGCACCGGCCTAGGCGGCCCCGGGTACTGCATCAAGGGCGAGTTCAAGTCCAACGGCTTTAATAACGACCTGCGCCACTCCAGAGGCGTTTTGAGTATGGCGCGGGCGCAGGCGCCGGACTCCGCCGGCAGCCAGTTCTTCATCATGCACAAGGACAGCCCCCATCTGGACGGGGACTACGCCGCCTTCGGCATGGTCATAGAGGGCATGGACGTGGTGGACGCCATCGCTTCGGCGCCCCGCAACATGATCACCAACAAGCCCAAGAAGCCCCAGGTGATGGCCTCCGTCACCGTGGACACCAAGGGCGTGGAGTATCCGGAGCCGGAGAAGCTGCCGGATCCTTACGGGCGGTAAAAAATCTGTATTCTGCCCGCGTGCCGGAAAACGCATCCGGCACGCGGGGGAAGATATAGCTCTGCAATCCCTCTGCCGGAAAATCCCATAGGGATTTTCGGCAATGCGACATGGGGGCGTACCGGTTTCGACGGGGGTGTGGAGGCAGGATAAGCGGGCGGTGGCGCCTGGCCACCTTAAAACGGGCAATTAAAAATGAACTGACAACACGAATACTGTTGCCGTCGCAGCTTAAGCTGTGACCGTCTGAACCGGAGAGGCCACAGGCCGGGGAAGGCGTCGTTTATGTGGCGTCCGTGCGGCGGGTAAGAGTTGCCCCGCCCAC
>OMQS01000148.1 GCA_900313295.1 uncultured Eubacteriales bacterium | reverse complement strand
CGCGACCTGGAGAGCAAGCGCAGCCTTTATTTCCTCCACTGCCCCGCCTACATCGTGGCGCACAAGGAGGTATTCACGGACATCACCGACCTCATCGGCGAAAACATCCGCTTTATAGAGAGCAAAGCGCAGGAAATGCTGGACTGCCTCACAGACGGCATGACCTTCGACCAGTGGATCTATGAGTTCTGCAAGCGCGAAAACGTGCGCACCCATAACGAGCTGAAATTCAGCGTGGTGGAGCGGAACTTTGCAAACTTCGCCGCGTGGATGGAGGACGAGGGCACCATCACCATCCGCCGTGAATTCTGCGCCAAAAAATATTACCACGGTTCCGCCGAATAAAGCAGCAAAAATCCGCCCCGAAGCGTTCCCTGTAAAGGGAGCTTCGGGGCGGATTTTTCATTTATGAATCTTTTTTATTGCCGATCCCGCCGTCTTCTCAGCAGAGCCAGCCACGCTCCGCCGCTGACGGCCAGCAGCGCTGGACGGTCGCACTGCGGCCCGTCGACCTTATACTCATACTTCTCTATCTTCTGGTCATATCTATGCCAGCCGCAACCGTCCTTGAGATCGTTGCTCTCCCGAAATGGGCAGCTGGCCGCCTTACAGTCGTGCCAGTGGTTGTCGTCGTTCGTGATCCAGGTATCCTGGTCCCACTGGTGGGTGTGCGTCTCCTCAGAGAAGTCCGTCATGGTCCACTTATGATGGTTCTTTCTCAACGCCTTCATGATAATGGGTTCGCTGCAAAAGTCCGTGTAAAGATCGCCGTTGGCCTCCTCGCTGAATATCTCCACAACCACATTCTCCGGCATATATCTCCTAAGTAGGATCCTGATCTCGGCCGTGCCGCTGCCGCTCTTAGAGCAGTCAGCCAGTTTTCCGTAATAGTATAGTTCGCCCGTCCATTCATTCCTTACCGCGCAGGAAATATACATATTCGGCCCCACGGTGGCGTCGGAATAGGCAATGCGCAGCGCATCCGTGTTTTCTTGCTCCGCAGCGTAGGCCTTCAGCTTCAGGGCATCGCTTTTCATGGTGTATTTCAGCGTACCTGTAGGCCAAGTCGCCTTCGCCCTGTTTCTCACGATACCGCCGCTCTGTGCGACGCACTTATTTCTCCTGTTTTTTTCGTCCCAGATTCTTCAGAAAGCCCGTGGCGTGCTTCAGCCCGTCCTGCGCCGAGGAGGCCACCTCCCCGCCGATGTCCACGGCCAACCGCTTGAAGATCTCCACCAAAATGCGCCGCGTCTTCTCGTCCGCGCCGGCATACTCCTTCACCAGCGCCACAGCTCCGCCCAAGCCCATTTCCTGCACGTCCTCCAGAGTCTTCGCCTTGCCGCCCATGCTGAGGATCTCAAAAAAAGCGTCCGTAAAGTCCTTGCGCTCCTGCGGGGTCATAGACCCGATCCAGTCCCGCAGCACGTCGTCGGAGTGGCGTCCCATAGTCGAGCGCTCCTCCAGATGGATGAACCGGTTGCGCTCCGTGCACCATGACAGCGCCTCATGCTGCATGATGGAGCGGGCGGTGCTGGCAATGACGGTGTACTCCTCGCAGTGCTCCAGCAGCACCCCCACGATGGAAGACTCCGGAATATAGGTGTGCAGCTTTCCCTTGAGCAGCGCAAACTCCGGCAGCTCCGTCAGGCTGCGGCTGAAGCCCGGGCCGTCGTTGTTGTATACCGCCAGCAGGCGGCCGTAGTACCGCTTCGGCAGGTGCAGCCCCGCCCAGGCCGCCAGATTGCCGCCCTTGGAGTGTCCGCCGATGCGCACCTTGCGCAGCCGGCACAGCCTCATGATCTCCGCCGTGTATTCCGCCGCCCGCACCTGCGCCGGCACAGCCTCCAGATAGCTCATGTTGAAGTCCTCTTTCCAGCCCACGAGAGAGGTGTCCGTCCCCCGAAAGGCCACGAACACGGACTTGTCCGGCAGCAGGAAAGAAACGGCTGCAAACTGCATCTGCGTTTCCTCGTCGCTGCGATCCTCAAAGGCGAACATCCGCACCTCGTTAAACCGCTCCGTCTGCGCCGCCTGCTGCACCACGGGTATGTAGTCCAGCTGGGACAGCCCCAGCTGCTCGTCCTCCGCCGTGAGCCTTGCGCTGATGTCCCGCAGCAGCACCGCCTCCCGAGGGTTGCGGGTGAGCAGCTCCGGAAACCGCCGGAAATTGATATAGGAAATGATGCACAGCACCAGATTATCCACCTCGTTAAAAGGATCCACGGCAAAGGGCACGTCCCCCCGCCAAGTCAGATAATCGGCCACAGTGGTGGTATATTTCATGGTATTCTCCTCTGGGAAAAAATTTTTCTCAAATCTCGCGTCCAAAAAGCCTCGCAGAGTTCGCGTCCGCAGCCGCAAAAAATTAAAATCATTTTTCACCGCGACATGTGCGTGGGGAAAAATACCTCTCAGACTGCAAGCGTGGAATTTTTGCGCTCTGCGCAAAAATTATGCGCGCAGCAGGCTGCAAGCCTTTTGGCAAAAAACCGAAGATTATTGCCAGGTTAAAAAAGAGGAGGCGCGGCAGCGTCTCCCCTTTTAGAAATGGTCAGTTTAGTCTTCGTCGTCCTCGTCGCTGTCAGCCAGATCGCTGAGATCAAACTCCAGCTTCTCGCCGCAGTTGGGGCAGCGAATCTCGCCGCTGTCCAAGGTGTCCTCGTCAAAGACGATCTCCTCCTGGCAGACAGGGCAGGTGGTCTCGAAGTACTCGGCGTCATCGTCCAGCTCTTCGTCCTCGTCCTCGTCCATCTCGTAGAGGGCTTCCTCCACCTCGGACAGGTCGTCGCTCACGGCGTCCAGACCGTCCTCCAGGTCAACCAGATTATCGTCGATGTCCTCAAAGCGGATGCTCATCTCGTCCAGCACGTCGATGATGGCGGCAATGAGCTTGCCCTCTTTGGTTTCCGTGTCCAGAGCCAGCCCCTCGGCCAGACCCTTCAGATATGCGACCTTCTCAGAAATTTCCATGTTGCGCTCCTTTCCGAACCGCTGTCGTTTCCAGTTTACTTTGCACGGGACAGATACTCACCGGTACGGGTGTCGATGGTGATCTTGTCGCCGATGTTGATGAACAGAGGCACCTTCACCTCAGCGCCGGTCTCCACGGTGGCGGGCTTGAGGGTGTTGGTGGCGGTGTTGCCGGCCAGACCCGGCTCGGTCTCGGTGACCTCCAGATCCATGAAGTTGGGGCACTCCAGACCGAAGACGTTGCCCTTGTAGCTCAGCACCTTGCACACGGTGTTCTCGGTGATAAAGCGGAAAGCGTCACCCAGCAGATCCTTGCCCAGAGGGATCATGTCGAAGGTCTCCTGATCCATGAAGTAGTACAGGTCGCCGTCGTTGTAGCTGTAAGCCATGTCCTTGCGCTCCACGAAGGCTTCCTCAAACTTGGCGGTGGGGTTGAAGGAAGTTTCGGTGACGGCACCGGTGACGATGTTCTTCATCTTCGTGCGGACAAAGGCAGCGCCCTTTCCGGGCTTCACATGCTGGAATTCCACCACCTGCATGATCTTGCCGTCCATCTCGAAAGTCTTACCGTTTCTGAAATCGCCTGCGGTAATAGTTGCCATAGTCTTTTTCCTCCTATGTATGAGGAAATTTCTCTCTCATTTCCTCGAAATTATAATATGCGCCGAATAGGCCGTATATATTCTATATGAAATCTGTCCGTTTGGCAAGTGTTTTGTTGCATTTCATTGCATTTTTTCGTGCTCACAGGCACAAAAGCTCCTTCGGCGCCCTGGTGATGTTCCGGCATCCGTCCTCCGTGAGTACGATAACGTCCTCAATGCGCACGCCGAACCGCCCCGGCAGATAGATCCCCGGCTCGGCAGAAATGACGCTCCCCACCGCCATGGGCTTGTCGTTTGCCGGAGATGCGTTGGGGCTTTCGTGGATCTCCACCCCCACCCCGTGTCCGAAGCTGTGGCCGAAGAATTCGCCGTACCCCGCCTGCTCAATGACCTTCCGCGCGGTGCCGTCTATTTCCGTTCCCGTGGCGCCCGCCCGAGCGGCAGCGATGCCCGCCAATTGGGCGGAGAGCACCACCTCATACACCTGCCGCATCTCCTCCGTAGGC
Organism: uncultured Eubacteriales bacterium; assembly: GCA_900313295.1. Classification (GTDB taxonomy): domain Bacteria; phylum Bacillota; class Clostridia; order Oscillospirales; family Oscillospiraceae; genus Vescimonas. The sequence goes on along the minus strand of OMQS01000148.1, from coordinate 4,076 downwards.
TGCCCCACGCACACGGTGCGGGTCATGTCGGAGCAGTAGCCCCCGTACACGCAGCCGAAGTCCATGGTCACGAATTCGCCCTCCCTGATCTTCCTGTCCGTGGGAACGGCGTGGGGCATGGATCCGTTGGAGCCGCCGGCTACAATGGGATCAAAGGACATTTTCTCCGCCCCGAAGTGCAGCATGAGATATTGCAGCCTCGCCGCAATCTCCTTCTCCGTCACGCCGACCCGCAGCTCCGTGAGGATCTGCTCCAGCGCCTTTTCCGCAATGCGCTGCGCCTGCTCCAGCCGCTCCAGTTCCTGCGCATCCTTCTGCCCACGCAGCCGGTGCATAAAGCCGGAGGCCGGCACCAGCTCCCCCTCCAGCTTCCCGCTGTAGAGCCGATGCTCCGCCACGGTCATGGTCTCGTCCTCAAAGCCGATGCGTTTTGCGCCGGAGAGGGCAATGGCCTCGTTCAGCCACGCGATATACCCCCTCCCCCTTTGCGTCATGCCGATGGCGGCGTTTTCCACCGCGCGCTCCGCCGCCTCGATGTAGCGGCTGTCGGTGAAATAGAAATTTCCCTTTGTCGTCACCAGCGCCACGCCGTCCGCCCCCGTGGAGGCAAAGCCGCTGGCATAAAAGCGGTTGTATTCCCCCGTGAGCAGCACCGCGTCCAGCCCCTCCTTCGGGAGCGCTGCGGCTATTTTATCGAAATGGTTCATGTTTCCCCTTCCTTTCGGCTGCGGCACAGCGCCTTAAACGGCCGCTGCAAGCCGTGCAGCACATGGTTCCAAAGCCCCTTCGGCCCGCCGGCCGGCTCCACCATCACCGCCAGCACGCCGCTGCGGTTGGCGCCCAGCACATCGGTGAGGAGCTTGTCCCCCAGCATGGCCGTCTGCGCCGGCGTGACGCCGGCCTTTTCCATGGCCTGCCGGTATCCCCGCACGGAGGGCTTCCCCGCGTGCCCCACATAGTCGATGCCCAGATCCCTGCAAAACCGCTCCACCCGCGCAGGGCTGCGGTTGTTGGAGAGGATCATCACCCGCACGCCGGCGCGCTCCATATCCGCCAGCCACGTCCGCAGCGCCTCATCGGGTCGGGGAACATACTTGGGAGCCAGCGTATAGTCCAGATCGCACAGCAGCAGCCGGATGCCCCGCTCGGTGAGCATCTGCGGCGTCAGGTCGGCATAGGACGGCAGCAGAATATAGGGGATCAGAGAAAAAGACATACGCCTCAGGCTCCTCTCATAGAATGTAGCCATAGTGTAGCATTTTCATGCGGGCAATGCAAGGGGGGGAGCGCTTATGGATCTCTATTTAGCCGCGGACAGCGGACGGCTGCAGCAGGCCATGACCTGCACGGCGCAGCTGGCGCACATGAGCTATCGCCTCGGCTCCGACGGAACGCTGCTGGCCTCCCCCCTGCCGGATACGCTGCGGGGCGGACTGCTGATGCTGTCGGACGAGGACGGCGCATATCCCGAGGCGCCGGAGGGTCTGTGCCGCCGGCTCCTGCAGGAGTGCCTGCATCGGCGCTACGCCGGCGTTATTCTGGATGCCGCTCCGCCGGAGAACTTCTGCCGGACGCTGGATGAGCTGCTTTTTCGGCAGGGCCGCAAGCTGTTTTTGCCGGAAAAAGCGGCGCAGTTCGCCCCCCATGGCACAGCGGTGGTCTGCACGGCCTGCACCTCCGGCAGTCTGGAGGATAAGCTGGCAGAGGCCGCGGAGCACTGGGGCGCGGAGCATCTGGCGCTGGATCTGCAGCGGATGATGATCGACTTCCCCCTGTCCGCGTCCGGCGGCGATGCCGTGCCCCTCACCCCAGACCGGCTCCACCGGCTGGCCGAGGGACGCCCCACCTATTTCAGCCGCCCCCTCTGCGCCCGCTACTTCACCTATCACACCGACGGCGGCTCGCGCTTTGTCCTCTTTGACGATGCGCAGACCTTGAAAAGCAAAATGGAAACGGCGGAAAAGCTGGGCATACGGCAGGGCTTTTTCATGCTGCCGGAGGTAGAAGATCTGCTGTCCGTACTGTTCGCGCCTGTGTCCGATGCCTGACCGGCGCATAGCCCCTCCCTGTCCAAGAAAAAAAGAGTGGCTCCGATGCTCTCGGAACCACTCTTTTCATCTTTTGCATCAGCGCAAGCCAAAAACTGATATAGCGCTTTCAAAAGCCTCGCAGAGTTTGCCGCCCGCAGGCGGCAAAATTATGCGCGCAGCAGACTGCAAGCCTTTTGTCGGAAAAACCGAAGGTTTTTTCGACAGCCGCATTAGTAATATCTCTTGTTTCTGTTCTTGCGGGCAGCCTCGGACTTCTTGCGGCGCTTGACGCTGGGGCTCTCATAGCACTCGCGCTTGCGCACCTCCGCCAGAACGCCGGCCTTTGCGCAGCTTCTCTTGAAACGCTTCAGAGCACTGTCCAGGCTCTCGCCTTCCTTGACATGTACTTCGGACATCTATTTTCCCTCCCTCCGATGCACCCGGCTCGATCCAGGGCGCTCTTTAAGAGTCATTTACATGACTAACGGCTGTATTATACCGAGGAAGGGACAGGTTGTCAAGCTGTTTTTGCATAAAAAGTGACAAATGACGTGCAAGCGCCACTCCGCCCCCGCCCGAAAAACGGCAAAAAATACGCCGAAAATTTTAGGGGTTGTACTTTTGAGGATTCTATATTATAATGAAGTGCTAATATATGCTATTATTATCGCGCAAACCGGGATCCTACCGAGAAAGGAAGTTTGTTTATGGTTAAAGTCCTTACGGATCAGGGCGAGATCGGCATCAGCAACGCCGTTTTCACCACCATCACCGGCGCCGCCGCCACCAACTGCTTCGGCGTGAAAGGCATGGCCTACCGCAGCATGACCGACGGCATCGTCCATCTGCTGCGTCCGGAGGCCATGAGCAAGGGCGTGAAGGTCATTTATAACGAGGACAACACCGTTTCCATCGAGCTGCACATCATCGTGGAAAACGGCGTGAACATTGCCACCGTCTGCCGCTCCATTATGGGAGAGGTCAAATATGTGGTGAATAAAAACACCGGCGTGGAGGTCCGCAGCGTGAACGTATGCGTGGACTCCATCACCATGTAAGGCCGGCAGAAGGAGAAGCTATGACAGACAGAATCAGCGGCAGCGTGTTTAAGCAGATGGTTCTTTTCGGCGCTGCCTGCATCACTCTGGAGCGAGAAACCATCAATGACCTGAACGTCTTCCCCGTGCCGGACGGCGACACCGGCACGAATATGGGTCTGACCATCGGCAGCGCCGCGGAGGCGCTCCGCCGGCGCGAATTCGATTCCGTTTCCGCCGCTGCCGACTGCGTGGCAGGCGCCATGCTGCGCGGCGCCCGCGGAAACTCCGGCGTGATCCTCTCGCTGCTGTTCCGCGGCATATCCAAGCGTCTGAAGGACCTGGATACCGCCGGCGCGGCAGAGTTTGCCGGCGCCATGACGGACGGCGTCACCGCCGCCTACACGGCGGTCATGAAGCCCGCCGAAGGGACGATCCTCACGGTCTCCCGCCTCGCCTCCCAGGCCGCCGCGAAGCGCGCGGGCAAGGGCGCCTCGCTGGAGGACTGCCTTTCCGAGGCCGTCCGGGCCGGAGAGCTCGCTCTGGAGGACACCATCAACCAGAACCCCGTCCTCAAAAAGGCCGGCGTCATCGATGCCGGCGGCAAAGGCTACATGATCATCCTGGAGGCGATGCTCGCTTCCCTGCGGGGGGAGCTCGCCCCGGACGCGGGAGAGCCCGTGCCGCATGAGGCGCCCGCCCCGGCGAAGCAGGACCCTCACTGGCGGGAATACTTCACCTTCACCTTTGACACGGTCTACATCGTCCGGAAAAGCAGCCCGGACGTGGATCTCGGGCCGCTGCGCAGATACCTGGACAGCATCGGCGACTCGCTGGTCATCAGCGACGACGACGAGATCTTCAAGGTCCACGTCCACACCGACATGCCCGGCAACGCCCTGAACGAAAGCCAGAAGTACGGCACGCTGGAGCTTGCGAAGATTGAGAACATGCGCACCCAGGCCGAGCAGGAGGAAGCCGGAGAGAAGGTCCAGAGCACCGATGACCT
>OMQS01000095.1 GCA_900313295.1 uncultured Eubacteriales bacterium | reverse complement strand
CGCCTGTCCCGCCGCCAAAAGCGTCCGGATCTGCGAGGCAGAGGCATCGCCGAAGTGCCCCCCGTCCTGCCGCCGCACCGTGCCCGCCTCCATGGGGAGCCTCCGGCGCAGAACGGCCTTGAGATACTCCGCTCCCAGCGTGTTGTTGGGCTGGGAGAGAAGCGCGGCGCCGCTTCCCATGCGCTCCTCCAGCACCGTCTGCCGCGCCGCCGCGTAGGGCAGCCCGCCCTGCATCTTCTGCCGGATGGCCTGCGGCAACGTCTCCTCCAGCAGCGCCTCCGCCACGGCCTGCAGCGCGCCGATGTCCCCGCATTCGCTGCCGAAATAGAGCTTTGTCACGCCGCATTTTGCCAGCAGTACCACGCCGCCGTCTGCGAATTTTTCCGCCGTGGCCATGGCCCAGGGCGTGGGCAGCTCCGCCACCAGATCGGCGCCGCATCGCACGGCCATTTCCGCTCGGGCAAATTTGCTCAGGCAGGCCGTGCCGCCCCGCTGGGTGTAGTTTCCGCTCATGGCGCACACCACCGGCAGCCCCGTTTCCGCCTTCGCCGCCCGCAGCAGCACCTCATGCCCCTTGTGCAGGGGGTCAAATTCGCACACAATGCCCGCCGCTTCCATGGCCGCACCTCCTTTTTTATTTTACATTGTAATCTATTTTCCCGCCGCAGGCAACGGCCTGTTGCAATCTGTTATAAAAAAAGGTACAATATGAGGTAATTCCAGACTGCAGATAAAGTGGCAGAATGTGCAATAACGGTAAGGAAGGGTGTGTGAGGGAAACCCAAGAAGGGTGTCCCTCACCATTGAAATCTGTATTTTTTGAAACTTTTTCAAAGTTTCAAAAACTTAGGCAGCGGGGCGAAAAGACTTTTTCGACACGCTGAATTTGAAACCGAAAGGGGAATTCTCCATGAAAATCGGCATGATGTACGCCATGGACGGTGAGATCGAGAGCCTGCTGAAAAACGAAAACGCCCACTTTCTGGAAAAAGTGGCCGGTGCGTCTTTTTATCAGATCCGCGAGGACGTGGTGGCCTGCGCCGGCGGCGTGGGCAAGGTGAACGCCGCCATGTCCGCCCAGCTGCTCATCAGCCGCTATCAGCCAGACGTGGTGCTGAATGTGGGCGTGGCCGGCTGCTTTGAAAATGTGCCCATCGGCACGCTGGTGCTGGCCTCCGGCTTCGTGCAGCACGACTCCGACACCTCCGCTCTGGGCGACCCCGTGGGGCTTGTGTCCACGGTGAACATGGTGGAGTTCCCCACCGCATGGCCGGAAAAGGCCAAGGCCGCGCTGGACAAGACCGGCCTGCCCTACCGCACGGGTCTGGTGGCCACCGGCGACTGGTTCGCCACCGACACCCCCCGCAGCCACTGGATAAGCGACACCTTCCACCCCCTACTGTGCGAGATGGAGGGCGGCGCCGTGGCGCAGGTGTGCTGCCGCAACGGCGTGCCGTTCCTGTCTTTGAAGTCCGTCAGCGACTGCGTGCTGGAGCACCACGACTTCTTTTTCAATTTTCCCGAGGCCATACGGGAACTCAATGCCGTGGCTATGAAATTTATTGATAATCTGGAGGCATGAATATGGAGCGCATAGCCAGTTTCACCGTGGATCACAATGTCCTCACCCCCGGCCTGTACCTCTCCCGCCGGGATGGGAACGTGGTCACTTTCGACCTGCGGTTCAAAAGACCCAACACCGGCGACCTGCTTTCAAACAGCGAGATGCACTCCGTGGAGCATGTCATCGCCACCCTCCTGCGCAACTCCGAACATAAAGACGCCGTGGTCTATTTCGGCCCTATGGGCTGCCAGACGGGTTTTTATTTCCTTTTTGACGGCGATAGGCTCACAAATGCTCAGGCCATAGCCCTGTTGCAGGACGTTTTTTCCCATGGCGCAGCCTATAACGAGCCAATGCCCGGCTGCAGCGCCATCGAGTGCGGCAACTATAAAAACCTCAGTCTGCCGGAGGCCAAAGCCTGCTGTGCCTGGTACAGCGGTCTCATCGCCTCGTGGGCGGAGGAAAAGCTGGTTTATCCCGCAAAATAATGCCGAAAAAGTTCCCGAAACCGGTTGACAGGCTTTCTAAAGTCTGCTAAACTATATAAGCCGCTTTGAATGGGTTACAAGCGTCTGCCGCTTGGCAGGCCGCCCCCGACAGCGAGTCCGTAATAAAGGAAAGGTAGGTGCAACAAGCAATGCAGGCAATCATCGTGACCGGTGGTAAGCAGTACAACGTTTCTGAGGGTGACACTCTGTTCATCGAGAAGCTGGATGTCAACGCCGGAGATTCCGTGGTTTTCGATCAGGTTCTGGCCATCATCGACGGGGAGAACACCAAGTTCGGCACTCCCGTGGTGGAGGGCGCCAAGGTGGACGCCACCGTGGTGAAGAACGGCAAGGGCAAGAAGATCCGTATCTTCAAGTACACCCCCAAAAAGGGCTATCGCAAACGCCAGGGTCATCGTCAGCCTTACACCAAGGTTGAGATCGGCAAGATCACGTTCTAAGAGCGTATGACCACTGTTTCGTTCCTTGTGGAGCAAGCCCGCATCGTCGGGTTTGATGTGCAGGGGCACAGCGGCTGGGGTGAGGAAGGCTCGGACATCGTCTGTGCCGCCGTCACCAGCGCCATTCGTCTGGTGGAGAGCACCGTGAACGACGTGATGGGGCTGTGCGCCTCGGTAAAGGTTCGGGAGAAGGATGCGACGATCTCTTTCCGTCTGCCCGGCGGCCTGTCCGCTCCGGCGGAGAGCACCTGTCAGAATCTGTTGACGGGGCTTATGGTCTATCTCGCCCAGCTCCACGACGAATACCCCGAAAACATCGAAGTGATGGAGGAATGACCTCCTGTTCCCCGCAATCATCTTATCAGAAAGGATGGTACTGAATTATGCTGTATATCGGTCTGCAATTCTTCGCCCATAAAAAAGGTATGGGTTCCACCAAGAACGGCCGTGACTCCGAGTCCAAGCGCCTTGGCCCCAAGCGTGCTGACGGTCAGTTCGTTCTGGCCGGCAACATTCTGGTGCGTCAGCGCGGCACGCACATTCACCCCGGCAAGAACGTGGGCATCGGCACCGACGATACCCTCTTTGCCAAGGCTGACGGTGTTGTCCGTTTCGAGCGTCTGGGCAAGGATCGTAAGCAGGTCTCTGTTTACCCCGCCGAGTAATCTGTTTTTGAAAAAGTCCTCCGACAGATGTCGGAGGACTTTTTTATTTCCGAAGCTGCCGGCGCCGTGCGGTTCCTCTGCGCAGCGGGCGGCCGAAAGGGTCTCCCCTACGGGTGCGTGGTCATGCCGGCATTGGCAACATACTCATCCTTAATGGCAATGGCGCGGTTGCCATGCGTGGTGTTGCTCTTGCCATCAATGGTGCAGTTATCCAGCGTGACATTGGAGCCTGCCTGGATCCAGAGCATATAAGTCTCCGCGTTGGCGTTCTTGTCGGAGATCGTGCAGTTCTTGAAGGAGGCATTGCCATTGATGGCAACGGCTCTCTCAAATGTGACGTTTTCAAATGCAACGTCACCCTTAAACACGATGTCGTGCGCATCCCAAGTGGATCTTGTGGCGTCATCTGTGCCGACGGCCACCGTCGCATTCTTGATGACCAGCTTCGCCCCGTTGCAGTTGATCTGGCTCAAATTTGAATTCAGCTTGTTGAAGATCACCTTGTTGCCGTTGCCGATAATGGTGATGGTCTTGGTGTTTTCACCGCCTTTCAGGGTGGTATCGGTGTTGTCGGCATCCACGATGTCCACTTTCAGCCGGCCGGCCTCGATCTTGTTGACGGAGGTGGAGGCACTGTCGGTGAACCACGCGAAGGTGGTGCCGACGAGCATGGTCACGCACATGACCAGCGCCAGAATGCTGACCAGCAGAGACCGCTTGGTCGTGTTTTTTTCATCATAAACACATTCCTCTTTTCATTTTTTATTTTTAGATGCGGATAAGATGCAGGGATATTTCCTTGCTTTTTGCGGAGCAAAAAGCAAGATTCACTGGTGAATCTTGCTTGGTCTATTAGCAGACTTATTTTGGCACTTTGTGCAAAGAATCGCAAGGGGTTTTGATTTTTTGCGTTTTACATAATTTTAGCTTAATTTTTTGTGCGAAAAAACGAAAGCAGGACTGCGCAGGCGGTGGGGTGCACCGGTCTGGCAGTCCTGCTTTTTGCGGCATTTATGGCCGCTTATTCAGCTTATTATCCCGACGGTCGGGCAGCCGGCGGAGAATTACTCCTCCGTGTGGGCGGCGGCCACGGCGTTGGAGATGATCTGCACCTCGCGCACAGGCTCCTCCTTGTCGGGTACAAGCTCCTCGGCAAAGTGGCGATAGGCGGTGAGGCCGGCGCCGGCGGGGATGAGCTTGCCGATGATGACATTTTCCTTCAGACCCACCAGATGGTCCACCTTACCCTTGATGGCGGCCTCGGTGAGGACCTTGGTGGTCTCCTGGAAGGAGGCGGCGGAGAGGAAGGAATCCGTGGCCAGGGAGGCCTTGGTGATACCCATGAGGAGCTGGGTGTAGGTGGCTTCACGCAGAGGCTCGCCGGTTTCGGCGTTCACTTCGCCGGCGGCGATGCGGTCGCGCACCTTGGCGTTCTCCAGCTCCACCTCCAGCACGTCGGCCATGGCGCCGGAGAGCAGGTTGGTGTCCCCCGCTTCCTCCACGCGCACCTTACGCATCATCTGGCGGACGATGACCTCGATGTGCTTATCGTTGATGTCCACGCCCTGCTGACGGTACACTTTCAGAACTTCCTGAATGAGGTAGTTGTGCACAGCGCTGGCGCCGCGGATACGCAGGACATCGTGGGGGTTCAGCGCGCCGTCCTGCAGCTGCTTGCCCTTTTCGATGACGTCGCCGTCCTTCACCTGCAGACCCGTGTGGGGCATGGAGTAGGTGCGGGTATCGCCGTCATCGGCGGTGACGATGATGTTCAGGAGGCTGCCCTTGGCGGCATCCTCAAAGCGGACCTTGCCGGCGATCTCGGAAAGAGTGGCCATCTTCTTGGGCTTGCGCGCCTCGAACAGCTCCTCCACACGGGGAAGACCCTGGGTGATGTCGCCGCCGGCCACGCCGCCGGTGTGGAACGTACGCATGGTCAGCTGGGTACCGGGCTCACCGATG
>OMQS01000009.1 GCA_900313295.1 uncultured Eubacteriales bacterium | reverse complement strand
GCGCCGTTGCGGCGGTAGGGGAAGTCCAGCTCGTAGCTGAGGCGCTCCATCATGCGGCTGCCGGCCACGTTGAACTGCGCCTTTTTCGTGCCGGTCACGGCGTCAAAGCCTGCGTGAACGATGGCGGAATTGGCCTTGCTGGTGCCCACGCACACGTCCTCGCCCTTTTCGCACAAGGCAATGCGCAGGTCATACCGGCTCAGCTCCCGTGCTGTGGCACAGCCCACAGCGCCTCCGCCGACGATGATGGCGTCATAAATCATGTCAAAAACCACTCCTTTTCCGCAAAAAAGCCACACAAAACCGTGCGCAGGATCTCTGCACACCGCTCTGCATGACTCAAATTCTCATTGCACAATATGTTATTATATATGTATAATAGCAAGTGCGGCGGCCGCTGTCAAGAGGGAGCTTTTGGCGAGCTGTCTTAACAAAATTTTTACGATTTTTTAACGGCGGGATATGCTATACTGAAGCAGAATAGGGAGGATGGATTTTATGGGCAGCCGTTTTCGTATTGCCTGGCCGGAGCAGTGGAAAAAGAAGACCTCGCTGGCTCATCGGGGCAACAACCTCATATACACACCCAAGGATTTCATCGTATCCTCCGGACTGTATCTCATCACGGTGGTGGCGTGCTTGCTGCTGCGCTCCGTGGACAAGACCGGCGACACCAGCTATGTGGCCATGCTGTTTTTGACGGACGTGTTTCTCACGGCGGTGTTCACGGAGGGGTATCTGTTCAGCATTTTCTGCGCCGTGCTGGGCGTTCTGAGCGTGGACTACATATTCACGGAGCCATACTGGCAGATCAGCTTCACGCTGGCGGGCTTTCCGCTGACGTTTCTGGTGATGATGACCATCTCCATTCTGGCCGGCGCGCTGGCCAGCCGCGCCAAGCAGGTGGAGGCCACCCAGCGGCAGATGGAGCGGGAGAAAATGCGGGGCAACCTCCTGCGGGGCATGAGCCACGACATCCGCACGCCCCTCACGGGCATCGTGGGCGCCACAGACGTGCTGCTGGAGCAGGACGAGAGCCTCACACCCCAGCAGCGCCGCGAGCTTCTGCGCTCGGTGAACGAGGAGGCTCGCTGGCTCATGCGCATTACCGAAAATCTGCTTTCCATCACCCGCATCGACGGGGAGAATGCCAGCGTCAAGAAAACGCCGGAGCTGATGGAGGAGGTCATGGAGGGGGCGGTGTCCAAGTTTCAGCGCCACTATCATAGCATTCCGGTGCAGGTGCATCTGCCGAAGGAGCCGCTGCTGGTGCCCATGGATCCGCTTCTGATGCAGCAGGTTCTGTTCAATCTCATGGAAAATGCCGCCCGCCACGGCGAAACGGTGACGCAGATAGACATCACCCTGACGCGGGAGGAGGAGCGGGCGGTGCTGGAGGTGGCGGACAACGGCGTGGGCATCGCCTCCGACCGGCTGCACACACTGTTTGACGGCACCCAGCAGCCGGAGGAGGGGCGGGAGGACGCTCGCCGCGACATGGGCATAGGCTTGTCCGTCTGCCGCACCATCGTGTCGGCACACGGCGGCACCATCACCGCGAAAAACCGCAAAGAGGGCGGGGCGCTGTTCCGCATTACCCTGCCGCTGAAATAAGGAGGAAGACTATGAAAATCAAGGACAAGGTCCTCATCGTGGAGGACGAGCAGAGCATCAGCAATTTCATCTCCATGATCCTGCAGGCCAACGGCTTCGACACCATCGTGGTGCGCACCGGCGAGGAGGCGCTGACCATGATCTCTTCGCACTGTCCGGATCTGATCATTCTGGACCTCGGCCTGCCGGATATGGACGGCATGGAGGTGCTGAAATCCGTGCGCAAGTGGTCCAATCTTCCGGTGGTGGTGGTTTCTGCCCGAAACCATGAGCACGACAAGGTGGAGGCGTTGGATTACGGAGCGGACGACTATCTGGTGAAGCCCTTCGGCACCAGCGAGCTGCTGGCGCGCATCCGCACGGCCATCCGCCACACCCGCACGGCGCTGCCCAACGGGGACATCGCCCAGTCCGGCAAGTTCACCACCGGCGAGCTGACCATCGACTATGACAAGCATCAGGTGCTGCTCCGCGGCGAGAACGCCAAGCTCACAGTGAACGAATACAAGATCGTGGCGCTGCTGGGCAAATACGCCGGCAAGGTGCTGACCTATGACTTCATCATTCGGGAGCTTTGGGGACCGAAAGCCAAGACCGACAACCAGATTCTGCGGGTGAACATGGCCAACATCCGCCGCAAGATCGAGAAGAACCCCGGTCAGCCGGAGTATATCTTCACCGAGGTGGGCGTGGGCTACCGTATGCGCGAGGACGACTGATACATATAACATATAAAAGCGCGAGGCGGACGATGCGGTTTGCCTCGCGCTTTTATGCGTGGCCGCTTTCCGCTTTCAGCTCTCCGTTTTTCGCGCCACGCTCCCACTGTCATAGCCCATCGGCGGGGCGCATACAATAGCAGCAGACGAAGGCTTGTTTCTTGTGAGGAATTTTTACGGAAAGGAGGTTTCGCCGCGAGAGCATGAAGACCGTAAGCAACTGATTAAGAAAAGGGCGGCACCTGACAAGACAGCGTTAAGGAGCCGCCAAAACTATTTACAGCGGGAAACGGAAATGGTAAGGTGCAATTAGCCCTCTCACATAAAGGGCAAACCATATTTATAAGGAGAGAAAATTATGGAAGAAAGAAAAGGCTTCGGATCCAATTTTGGATTCCTGATGGCCGCTGTTGGTTCGGCGGTCGGCCTGGG
>OMQS01000045.1 GCA_900313295.1 uncultured Eubacteriales bacterium | reverse complement strand
GGATTTCCCGAGTGGCCAAAGGGGACAGACTGTAAATCTGCTGGCGATGCCTTCGGTGGTTCGAATCCACCATCCCCCACCAAAATCGACAAAGCTCGCAAGAGTTTTGTCGATTTTTACTTCTTCAGGCTTCCCTTTCTCAGACCGTTTCCCTCCGCCGCACCGTCCTTTCTTTGCCGGTGCGCTCTTTTTTTGCCGTTTTTTTCTCATTATTACAAGTTTCTTGGCTCGTCCCCTACAGTATCACAAGATTTATGTAATGTCAATACCATTTTCACAAGTTTCTTGTATTTTCCGGTTGACAAAAACAAGAAAGTGTCGTACACTGAGCCTAAGAATGTCGAAGAAAGTCGAAAACTGTCGGGAGGGCGGACTATGGGATTTGGCGAGCAGCTGCGCAGGCGGCGCAAGGAGCTGGGCTACAGCCGAGAGGAGCTGGCAAAGAAGCTGGGGGTGACGACCTCGGCTGTGGGCAACTACGAAACCGGCGTCAGCACGCCCAAGGAGAGCGTTCTGCGGCAGCTGTTCGACGCGCTGAATGTAGAGCCGAACTACCTCTACCGCGATTTTTACGCCGCCGGTCGGGCGGGGAAGGGCGTCAGCTCCGAGGAGCAGTCCCTGCTCCAAAAATACCGCGAACTGGGGCTGACCGGCCGGCAGGCTCTGTGCGTCATGCTGGATGCGCTGGGGCTGATGCAGGCGGAGGCGGAGCAGGATCGTCCCGCCGCGGAGATACGCACCATTCCGCTGTACCGCTCGCCGGCAGCGGCAGGCTATGCCGCACCGGTGTTCGGGGAGGACTATGAGCTGCTGCCCGTGAAGGGGCAGGTGCCGCCCGGCGCAGAGCTGGCCGTGCGGATCCAGGGCGACAGCATGGAGCCGTACATCTGCGACGAGTCCGTGGTGTATGTGAACCACGACCCCCTGCGCGCCGGCGACGTGGGCATCTTCTGCGTAGACGGCGACATGCTTTGCAAGCAGTACTATCGGGATCCTCTGGGCAGCGTCTACCTGTTTTCTCTGAATCGCCGCCGCAGCGACGCCGACCAGGTGTTCACCGCCGGCAGCGGCCGCAGCCTTACCTGCTTCGGCCGCGTGATGCTGCGCACTCTGCCGCTCCCACTTTAAGCATAAAAAAACGGAGATGTTGCCCAGCGGAAGGCAACATCTCCGCAAATTTTTTTCAAAGAATAAATCCCCCGTCGCAGGTGAGCACCTGTCCGGTGATGAAATCCGCCTCGGGGGATGCCAGAAACGCCACCGCCGCCGCAATATCCGCCGGCGTGCCCAGCCGACCCATGGGCGTCTGCTCCGCCAGCTGCGGCAGCAGCTCCGGCGGCAATTCATCCAGCATATCCGTTTGGATGACCCCCGGCGCCACGCAGTTCACCCGAATGTGGCTGGGCGCCAGCTCCGCGGCCAGAGAGCGGGTCATTCCGATGAGGGCGGCCTTGGTGGCAGAATAGGCCACCTCGCAGCTGGCGCCACGCTGTCCCCAGATGGAGGAGATGTTCACGATGCAGCCCTCATGGGCGTGGAGCATGGCGGGCAGCACCGCGCGGCTGGCGTAGAACGCTCCGTCTACGTTCACGGAGAAAAACTCGTGCCAGCGCTCGTCCGTCAGCTCCTGAAACAGGGACTGGCCTGCGATGCCGGCGTTGTTCACCAGCAGGGACACGGCGCCGAAGGTCTGCTCCACCCGACGCACCATGGCCTCCACCTGCTCCCGCTGCGACACGTCCGCCTGACACGTCATCACCCGACAGCCCTCGGCGGCCAGCTCCGCCGCCAGCTCCTCGGCCTTGTCCTGCCGCACGCGGTAGCCGATGCAAACCGCCCAGCCCCGACGCGCCAGCTCTGCGGCCACGGCTCGCCCGATGCCTCGAGACGCTCCGGTAACCAATGCGATCTTCTCCATATATTTCGTCCTCCTCCGGTGCATTTACTTGAATAGTATAACAAATTTTGTCCCCCCACGCAAGAAAACGGACTGAATTCAGTCCGCTTTCCGCATGAATATATTATATGGTTCACTTGCTCTCCGCCATGATCTCCCGCATGACATCGGCCAGGATCTTCACGCCCTTTTCGATGTCCTCGTCGGTGGAGTTGGAGTAGTTGATGCGCATGGTGCGCACGCCCCGCGCCTCCTCATAGAACGGATCGCCGGCGCACACGGCCACCCCCCGCTCCATGGCGCGGTTCTGCACATCCACGGCCTTGATGCCCTCAGGCATGGTAGCCCAGAGGAACATGCCGCCCTCGGGCTGGGTGTACTCCACGCCCTCAGGGAAATACTTCTTCATGCACGCGTGCATCTTCTCCGCCTTGGCCTTGTAGAGCACGCGGGTCTTCTCGATGTGCTCGTCCAGATCGTGGTCGGCCAGATACTGCGCCAGCACCATCTGGCAGAAGATGTTGGTGTGCAGATCCATGGTGGATTTGTAGGCCAGCAGCTTTTCCTTCACCGCCGGCTCCTTGCAGGCGATCCAGCCGATGCGCATGCCGGGGGACACGATCTTGGAAAACGTGCCCAGCATCACGCACTGCTCGCCCAGGAACCAGTGGAAGCTGTGCCCCGCCTGACCGGAGAAACGCAGCTCGCCGTAGGGGTTGTCCTCCAGCACCATGATATTGGTGCCCTTGAGCACCACGGCGGCCTTTTTGCGCACCTCCTCGGTGTAGGTCAGCCCCGTGGGATTCTGAAAATTGGGAATGACATAGATGAACTTGGGGTCGTGCTCCTGCACGGCTTTTTCCAGCGCCGCCACATCCAGGCCGTCCCGATTCAGAGGGATGGACAGCACCTTGGGGTCATACAGATGGAAGGTCTGCAAGGCCGCCAGATAGCTGGGCGTTTCCACCATGATCTCGTCGCCCGGGTCGATCATCACGGCGGAGAACATATCCAGCGCCTGCTGGGAGCCGTTGGTGATGATGATGTCCTCCGGCGCAAAGTCCAGATCCATCATCTTCTTATAGCGCTGGCAGATATAGCGGCGCAGAGGCTCGTAGCCTTGGGAACCGCTGTATTGCAGGGCGCTTACGCCGCTCTGCTTGAGCACCTTGTCCGCCGCCTCGTCCATTTCCCTCACGGGGAAGGACACGGGGTTGGGCAGGCCGCCGGCAAAGGAAATGATGTTGGGGTCTGCGGCCGCCCGCAGGATGCCGGCCAGAAAATCGGCCTGGAAATCAGGCTTGGACATTCTGTGAGAGATTTTCACTTGCATGTTTTTTCCTCCTGTATGTGTTTGAAATTTACCTGCAATTTTTAGAGTTCTTTCAAATGCTCCATGTTGTGGCGGATGCCTTCGCAGCAGGCATGGAATTTTGCCTTTTCCTCGTCGGTCAGGGGCAGCTCCACCACTTCCTCTACACCCTTTGCGCCAATGACGCAGGGCACGCCCGCAAACAGGCCGCTCTCCCCGTATTCGCCGCAAAGCTCCATGCTGGCGGGCATGATGGCCTTTTCATCGTGGAGGACAATGTGTACCATCCGGGCGGCGGTGGTGGAAATGCCGTACTCGGTGCAGTATTTGCCGGAGAAGGTGACCCAGCCGCCGCCGATGGACTCCTTCTGCAGGGCCTCCCGGTCAAAGCGGAAGCGCGCGTCCGTCTGGGCCCACTTGTCCAGAGGCATACCCCGGAAGCTGACGCAGGACCAGGGGGCAAACTGCTGGTTGCCGTGCTCACCCAGCATATAGCAGGTGATGGACTTGTGGTCGATGCCCGTCTGCCGGGCCAGAGCGCTGAGCAGGCGGGAGGTGTCCAGGCCCGTGCCGGTGCCGAAGACCCGGCCCTTGGGCAGGCCCAGGCCCAGTGCCAGCTCCCGGGTGACGATGTCGCAGGGGTTGGTGATGTTCACCACCACGCCGTCAAAGCCGCTGGCCTTGATTTTCTCCGTATAGCTCCGGACGGCGGGAATGGTGAAGTCCATCTCCGTGACCCGGTCGTGATTGCCCCGAAGCAGCTCGATCTTACCCACGCTGTTGACGATGACATCGCATTCGCCCAGGTCGGCAAAGTCTCCGGGGCGAACGGTGACCCGGTGGGGCAAGTAGGCCGCGGCGTCCCGCAGGTCCTGCACTTCACTTTGAAGCTTCTGCTGATTCTGATCCACCAGCACCAGCTCGTCGGCGATGCCCTGCACCGCCAGAGAATAGGCTACATGGGCGCCCACATGGCCCAGGCCGATGACGCCTACCACACGATTCTTAGTCATTTGCAAAATCTCCTTTACAGAAAATATTTATTACACACCGAAATGGGGAAACAGCACGCAGGTGTAGAGCATAGTCAGCACCATGTACACCCCCAGGATAATGGCAAAGGCCGGGAGAGTGCGCTTCATGACCTTGTTTTCGTTGCCGATCTGGTCCACGGTGGCGCAGGCGGCCACGGTGTTATTGGGGCAGATAAGGTTACCCAGAGAGGCGCCGGCATTCTGCCCGGCGAAAACGGTGATGGGGTTCATGCCCAGTGCCCCTGCCGCCTGGATGTGCATATCGGCAAACATGATGTTGGAGCCCAGGCCCGTGCCGGTGATGAAGGAGCCGCTGGCGCCGATAAGCACGGCGGCGGCGGGATAGAACTTGCCCACCACGGCGGCAATGTCGGAGGCCAGGAGGTTCATCATGCCCGTGGAGGAGGACTGCATGATGTAGGACACCACCAGAAGGCTGCCCATGGTCACAAGCACCGGCAGCACATGACCCACGGTCTTGCTGCAGATCTGCCCGTACTGCTTCAGGCCCGTTTTCAGGGTCATGGCTCCCAGGAAGCCACAGATGAGGATCACCACATCCACCCACACGATGTAGCCGAAGGTACACATGATGGCAAAGCCGTTTTTCACCAGCGCCGGGAAGCCGTAGCGCACGACGGGCAGCAGCACCAGCATATAGATATAGGGGGACATGGCCCGGAAGGCGCCGTATTTCTTTTCGTGGCGGGTAAACGCATAGCGGTATTCCTCCGGGGTCTTCACGCCCACCAGCTTCACATAGGCCACGGAGAGGAGGATGGACACCAGACCCGTACCCATGGAGGTGATTTCCGCCCCCACGAAGTTGGACAGGGCGAACATCACGCCGCCGGTGGTGACTCCGGCGAAGGTCAGGTAGGGCACGATGCCCTTGAAGCCCTTGCGGCCAAAGGTCATGGCCACCATGATAAAGGGAATGATGAGCACGCCGAACATATGGATGCGGCCCACCATAGCGGAGTTGAGGGCCACGGTGCTGATGCCCGCGTCGGTGAGGGCCGCGCCGCCGTTGATGGTGGTGAGGCCTGCGCCGCCCCAGGAGCAGGGGGTGGCATCGCCCAAAAGGGCCAGGGCGATGGAGGTGACCGGGTCAAAGCCCAGGGCCACCAAAAACGGCGCGGCGATGGCGGCGGGGGAGCCCGCGCCGGCAGCGCCCTCCAGGAAGATGGGGAGCATCATGCCCACGATGACCACCTGCACCCGGCGGTCGTCACTGATGCGGGCGATGGCGCCCTTTACCTCGTTGATGGCGCCGGTATCCCGGAGGAGGTTCAGAATCACAAAGGCGCCAAAGACCATGAGCACGATCTTCAGGCCCTCCTTGATGCCCTTCCAGAGGAGGGCGTCGTACACGGCCACATTCTCCTTAAAGGAGGCGCCGGTGATATTGAAGTAGGTAAAAGCCAGCACCAGCGTCCATATAAGGGCCACCGGGGCCACTTTTTTGGCGGACTGACGGAATCCGAGGATGCCCACCAGCACCACGATGATGGGGCTGAGTGCCATAACAAAGTTGAGAAATTCCATGATTGCCTCTCGCTTTCTGTCTTGATGGGGGGTTCCCCTTCTGTGCTGGCCGGGCATAGCAGAAGGGAAACATCTATAAATAAAGAGGCCCCGCCGGATGGGCGAGGCCTCGAGCTTCTGCAATAGGTGGGCGTGTCAACACGCCTGCAAAGAAGGAAGGGAACGCACCGTCCGGGTCACGGAGGAAAGCAATACAAAAACGGACCCCAGCAGCAGGCTGGCGTCCAGAATAATAATGCCCAGAATGGCGTGCATATCCGCGCAGGAGGAAGCGGCGCAGGGGGCCTGCGCAGAAGTGGCATGCATGAGGGAGGCGCACATTGCGTTGGTCATAACCACAGCTTCCTTTCCGGATGATGAACGGAGCATAACACAAAAAATTTTTCTCTGCAAGAGGAAAATTTGTCATTCCGGGGAAAATCAGACAAACGCATAAATTTTTCCGGATGCTCCCCGGGCGGTGTTGGTGAGATTGGCGAAAAAATATAGGCCGATATACAAATGAAACGGGGCAGAAAATTTTGCCAGCGGGGGGGTGGACTGAGGGCAGAGCCCCTCCCCTACGCACCGCAAGATACGCTTCCGTAGGGGACGATGCCCACATCGTCCCGCCGCAACAGGGACATCCGCATCCTCCCTAACCGCAAGGCCCTCTGCGGAGGGCAAGGGGGAAAATGAAAAAATATGCCATCCGGGCAAGAAAACTATTGACAAACGGCCGGGAACACGGTATTATAATATTCGTTCTCGCGCGGTTAGCTCAGCTGGTAGAGCACATGCTTGACGTGCATGGGGTCACAGGTTCGAGTCCTGTACCGCGCACCATCTTCAAAAACCTCGGAATCTCAAGGGTTCCGAGGCTTTTCGTCGTTTTGCCGAAGAACGCTGTTGGAATTATTTGGAAAACACTCAAAAAAGTTGCAAAAATTTCATTTTCTCGGGTCTGTATGCCCGACAAAAAAACAGGCGGTCGCCCCTAATTATTTGGGGCGGCCGCCTCTTACTTTACCCGAGGTTACTCCTCTGTTCTGCATGTGAGATAATCCATGCTTACGCCGTACAGGTCTGCAAAGCGCACCAATGCCTCTACATTCGGTTCATTCTTGCCGATTTCATAGCCCGACAGAGTGACCACATTGATGCCCGTCCTCTTGGCTGCTTCCTGCTGGGTCAGCCCGCACTTTTTTCTGGTTTCCTGTAACCGCTTTGCCACGTTCTGCTTGCGTTCGCTGCGCATCTTTGTATAGATGCTGGCCGCTTGGAACTCTGCCCGCGCTTCGCCCATAATCTGCCTTACTGCATCCCCTGCTGAAATGCTCTTGTCCTCACCTAACTGTTTTCCCCGTTCAAATTGGTCTTTGAGGTACTTGTTCTTTTCGCTCACGGCATACACCTCCTCCGTGTTTTTTTCATTGTACCAGCTTCTGAACTCTATCGCAAGAAAAAAATATGCGTTTCGGATAGTTTTCTCTTGACACTATCCGATTCAGATAGTATTATAGTTTCGAGCTATCCGTTTCGGATATGTTCTTGTGATGCAGCCGTGTCCTTCGAGGAAATGCGGGAGCAACTTGCGGCGGCAGCCGCAAAGCGGTTCGCATCCCTGCGGCCTTGCTGCTGGGCAGCTTCGCTCCGCTGAACGGCGGCAAGGCCTGCAGGAGCCTCCGGTCTGTACCGCCGACCACTCTTCCATTCTGATGGCCTTGTTGCAGAAGGGTCGCATTGCGCCGCCGTCCCCCAGTGCCCGCCGGTGCTTCGCCGGACGGCTCTACTTGATATAACAACAAATTGTTCTCAAAGGGGGTCTTGCTATGACCGCGGTCCGCGCTTCGCATGCGGATGTTTTTTTCAATGCCCGCGTAAAACTCTATCCGTCCGTTGATGTGCTTCAGGTCGCAAACGCCCCTATTTTCCGCGCCCCTGGCTGGGAGCCGCAAAAACGCGCCTACGATGTCCCGCCAAAGGGGAGAGGTAAAGACCCCGACAGAGCGCTTGAAGTTAGTCGTGCCCGCGCCAAGGCCGCCGTGCGTGACATTGCCCGCTGCAATCGCTTCGATTTCTTTTTCACTTGGACGCTTGACCCCAAGCTGATAGACCGATATGACGCGGACGCTGTAAAACGCGCCGCGTATACCCATCTCAAGAATCTCAGCAGCCGCAAAGGCTTTCGCTATGTCATCGTTCCAGAGTTTCACAGGGACGGCGCGATCCACTTTCACGGCCTTTGCATTTTAGGCGATGTCCGCATTGCCCCCGCCACGGACGCCCACACAGGACGCCCACTTTTCACTGACCGCCAGCAGCCTATTTTCAATATGCTGGATTGGAAGCTCGGCTATTCCACCTGCATCCCCATTGACGAAAACTATGACCGCACCTGTAATTACTTGGTCAAATACTTCACCAAGGACGCACAGAAGATTTTCGGAAAGTGGTACTTGTCCTCCCGCTGCCTGCGAAAAAAGCCCGACATCGCACTTATAAGCGACGGCATGGACTATGTTGCCTTTCGCGCCGACAACCCCGACCTTTCCGAAATTCCCTTGTATTGCGATGTCTGCATGACTTCCTTGGACTATCCAAAAGACGGAGGTGACTGCCCTTGACACTGGGACAATGGATTCCCGAATACATGACCGCCTACAAACTGAACACCATACGCCCAGACTCCTACTATACCTTGGGGCTGGTTGCCGGAAAGATACCCCAGGAGCTGAAAGACTTGGAGCTGTCTGCTATCCTCCCCATGCACTTGCAGCGGTTTGTCAATGACTTCGGCCTTACCGCTTCCAAGTCCTACATGGACAAGCTCCATGTGCTTCTGAACGCCTTGTTTACAGCGGCCATGGACAACGACCTGTGCCAAAAGAATCCCGCTGCCCGCGTCAAATTCCCGCATATCAAGGAGCGCCCTCGGGAGGCGTTCACCTTGGAAGAAGTCTGCATTATCCTCAATTTCGCCATGTGCTACGACCGTCAGCGCATAGCCGTTGCCATTATGACCCTGCTGCTGACCGGCCTGCGCCGTGGGGAGCTGCTGGGACTGAAGGACTCCGACATTTCCGGAAACACGCTGACCGTTAACCGCGCCGTGTACTTGGAAAACCACCAAGCACGGGTCACAGAGCATGAGGCCAAAACGGAAAGCAGCCTCCGCACCGTCCCTCTGCTGCCGGAGCTGGCCTATCGCCTCCGAACATTGCCCCACAAAGGCGAGTTCCTGTTCGGCACCAAAAACGGCACGCTGCTGCATCCTCGGAACTTCACCCGTGACTATGACGCTTTTTTCCGTCATCTTCGGGAGGCCGAGCCGTCTGTGCACCACCTGTCCCCCCACTGCTGCCGCCATACCTTTGCCACCTTGACCCGTGAGGCCGGCACAGACCTCCGCGTGATACAGGAGCTTTTGGGACACACGGATATAAAGACAACGGCACGGTATTCCCACG
>OMQS01000019.1 GCA_900313295.1 uncultured Eubacteriales bacterium | reverse complement strand
TTTTCCGGAGAGCGGCCCGCCGCGATCCGGATAGGTAATGGTGACGGTCATGAACTGATCCACCTCGATCTTTACGCCGTCCGCGCCCGTGGCCGTTACCGTGGTGGGGGCGAGGCCGTCGCTGCGCTCATCCCAGACCTCCGCTGTTTTCTCAGCGTCCCAGCCCAGCCGACCTGCCACTGAGCGGCATAGGGTGAGCATTTTTGCCTTATATTCCTCCGTGGCGGCCTGCAGAGGATAGCCGCCGGTGGCGTTGCGAAAGACGGGCAGCGTGTCCGGCAGGGAGCCTATCTGAGAGGGGCTGGTATTTTTGAGGTCGGATATGTCGCGCACATAATAGCCCTCGTAGCCGTAGCCGCCCAGCGATGGCCCCATGGACACGGGGAGCGTGGGCAGCTCCGTTGGGACAGGATCGGGGACATTGGGGGTGCTGGTCGGGAAAAATAAGAACCCCACGCCCAGCAAGACGGCCAGACAGGCGGCCATGGCGCCCCACTTCCTCCAAGCCGTCCGTTTTTTCACCGGCCGGTCGGCCTCCTCCACATAGGCGGGATCGGCAAGAGACATTTTATCCAAAAATTCGTTTCCGTTCATAAGGGGTAGCCCTCCTTTTCCAAATAGCTGCGCAGCTGCTCCCGACAGCGGTAGAGGGTGGTTTTCACCTTGCTCCGGCTCAGGCCGCAGCGATTTGCGATGTCTGCCACGGAGTCCAGATACCAGTACCGCCGCAGAAAAATAATGCGTTTTTCCGAGGGGAGCGCGGCGAGAAAACCGTTGATGACCTGGCTGAAGGCCAGATCATCCATGCGTCCGGCAGCGTTGTCCGGAGCGGGGAGACACTGCTCCAGCTCCGAGGTGAGCCGGCAGATGTGCCCCTGCCGCTTCAGGCGGCTGCGCTCGCGGCAGCGGTTGAGGGAGAGATTGCGGGTGATGCGGGCGAGAAAGGCGTAGAAATAGTCCGCCGGCTCGTGGGGCGGGATGCGGTTCCACGCCTCCAGATAGGTGTCGTTTTCGCACTCCTCGGCGGTCTGTGCATCCTGCACGATGCCGAAAGACAGGCTTTGCAGGCGGGCGCCGTACTTTTCGGCGGTGCATTGGATGGCGTCCTCGCTGCGGGAAAGATACAGCGCTACGATTTGGGCATCTTTCAAGCAGATCACCCCCCGTTTACAGGTTGAAGGCTCTTCACCTCTATAAGCAACTTTTGGATGTCGGAGGTTACATTTTTATAGGAAGTATAGCATATTTTTATGTGGACGAAAAGAACACAAACAGGGACAGCCTATAGGCTGTCCCTGTTTGCTATTTGAGGAATATGGAAAAGAAATAGGAAGGCAATTTTACTGTGCCGAAGCCCGCTGCTTCTTCTGAGCAGACAGAGCCTTGACGCCCTCGACCACCAGGTCGATGGCCAGGATCACCAGCAGCACGCCGATGATGCCGCGGATGTAGAACCACGCCACGCCTTCGCCGCCGGCAATGATGCCGGTGATCTGGGTCTTAATGGTGAAGGCCAGGGAGGTCAGAGTCACCACCAGCATGAAGAACATGGGGAAGTAGAACATCTTGTTGTTGCGGCCGATCTTACCCAGCCAGCAGCACACGGCCAGCAGACCCAGAGCAGCCAGCAGCTGGTTGGCAGCGCCGAACAGAGCCCAGATCTTGGCATAGCCAGTAAGACCCAGCGCCACGCCGGCCACCACGGTGATGACGGTAGCTACATAGGGGTTGGTGATGACCTTGCGCCAGCCGGTGAGGCTCTTGGAATCCTGTCCGACGGGGGTGAAAAGCTCCTGGAACATATACCGAGCCAGACGGGTGGCGGTATCCACAGAGGTCAGGCAGAAAGCGGAAACGGCCAGGATCAGCATGGAGTACACCACGTTATAGCAGCCGTCGCCGAACACCTTGGAGAACATGGAGGCAAGACCGGTGGCAAACACCACAGTGGGAGTCGTAGTCTCACCGGACTTATACTGCGCCCAGATGTAACCAACGGCACACACGGAAATCAGAGCCAGAGCGCACTCGATAAGCATACCGCCGTAGGCGATGGGCTTGGCGTCCTTTTCCTGATCCAGCTGCTTGGCGGTGGTGCCGGAGCCAACCAGAGAGTGGAAGCCGGACACGGCGCCGCAGGCGATGGTCACGAACAGAGCGGGGAACAAGTAACCCAGAGAAGTGCCGCTGGGTTTCAGATTATCATAGAAGCCGGTAAAGGCGGGCATATCCACCGTGGGGTGGGCGCCGATAATGCCGACAATGGCCAGAATGATCATGCCGTACAGCAGGAAGGAGCTGAGGTAGTCACGGGGCTGCAGCAGGATCCACACGGGGGTGACGGAGGCAACAGCGATATACAGGCCAACGATAATCATCCATACGTTGTAGCTCAGGTAGATGGGGTGCCAGTTCAGGCCGATGTACATGCACGCGGCGATACCGATGACGCCGATGATGGTGGCAATGCCCAGAGGAGCGTTGCGGCGATATACGAAGAAGCCGAACAGAATGGCCATCAGGATGAACATGATGGAGATGATAGCGGTGGAAGCGTTGGCAGCGGAAGCCTCATAGTTGATGGCACCGGTCTCCGTGTAAGTGGCCTTGAAGGTGTTGGCAACGATGGATGCGAAAGCGGCCACCACCAGGATCAGGGTCAGATAGGAGAAGATGATGAACAGCTTCTTGGCCTTGGAGCCGATGGCGTCGCCGATGACCTCGCCGATGGACTGACCTTTGTGGCGAATGGAGGCGAACAGGGCACCGAAGTCATGGACACCGCCGAAGAAGATGCCGCCGATGAGCACCCACAGCATCACGGGCACCCAGCCGAACACAGCGGCCTGAATAGGGCCGTTGATGGGGCCGGCACCGGCGATGGACGAGAAGTGATGCCCCATCAGCACGGGGCCCTTGGCAGGACAGTAGTCCTGGCCGTCTTCAAATTCATGAGCGGGGGTCACACGGCTGTTGTCGATGCCCCACTTCTTGGCCAGCCAACCGCCGTAGAAAATATAACCTACGACCAGAACGGCAATGCCAATGATTAAAAACAATGCAGCATTCATAAAGTTTTCTCCTTTCCTAACGTCTTTTTCTTGGCTTTACAAAACAGCGTTTTTTTCAACAGCTGTGCTGCACTTCTCCCGCTGGCGTTGGAAAAAGCCTTTCCGTCCTCCAGCACCGCCAGACCCGAGTGGAAGTCCATCCATCCCCAGTAGGCCATTTTGAAGCTCTTGTAGATGCGGCATTTCCGCAGAGCTTTTTTCGCTGCCTCGTCGCAGCTGTCGCACAGGAACATGGCGGTAATGTAGCTGTACATATGTGTGGGACCCGGCTCCACTTTGGCCATGCCGTGCTCATAGGCATAGTCCCGACAGGAGTTGTATATTTCCTCCGTCAGGTGCGGCACGGAAAACAGGTACACATATTCGTGGCTGCTGGCTTCCCAGAGCTTTGCCTTGCGGCTGAGCACATATTTTTCGGAAAGGGCGTGGAAATCGCAGGTGGCCACCAGTGGCACCTGCTCCTCCTCTGCGGGAGAAATGTCAAAATAACCGGCGTAGCGACCCATCAGCTTGTCCACAGCCTCGGCTCGTGTCATGGTCTGCATAGTTCCACCTCCTGCTCAGCTGTATCTGCAAATTACTAATACCTCATATTAAAGCGGCTAATACAGGGGCAAAAATGGCCAAAAATTTCCTAATAAAGAGAAAAATGCCAACAAAATCCCTTCATGAGATAACAAATCCCCCTGAAATATGCTTGGATTATAGACCCATTCGCAAAGGGTTTCAAGCGTAAAAATTAACAAAAAATATATAATTTTTTCGTTAATTTTTTGTATTGTCATTTTTGAAAAGGGGTAGAATTATAACAAAATTATAAAAATATTAGAGAATTTTTTTTCGCTTTTGGGTCGAAACGGCTCGGAAAGCACGCGGTAAGGGGATGCAGCCTGAGAGGGCTGCAATTTTTTTTATACAAATGGAAAATGTTGCCCTGGGGCGTGCAACAAACTTGCAATTTGCGGCATCGGCAGGGGGGTAAGTGAAATAAAAAAGAAAGGAGGCGTGAGCGTGGGCAGCAAAACGTTGTTTGCGGCGGGGGCGCGCGTCCGCGAGCGAATGCGCCCCACATAGGGGGCCTGTGAGGGACGCCCACCTGCCGGAACCTTCGCATAACGGCTTGGCACCGGTTGAAGAAGCGGGAGATATATTATTAATGGGAGAAGGGCGACCGAGAGGGGAGCTGTACCTGCGGCTTCGGCGGGGGGCGCGAACAAAAGAATATGGACAAGAAGGAGGGGGAGAAAAATGACGGAAACCATTATCGTGGCGCTCATCACCGGCGGCCTGTCGCTGCTGGGGGTGATCGTCACCAGCAACAAGACCACCAAAGATGTGGAGGCCAAGCTGGAAAAGCAGCAGGCCGTCACCGACACGAAGCTGGAGGAGCTGACCCGCGAGGTGTGGGAGCACAACAACTTTGCCCGTCGCGTGCCGGTTCTGGAGGAGCAAGTGAAGGTGCTCAACCACCGGATCGCCGATCTGGAGAGCAGTCAGAATCATCATGCGTAAATAAAGAAAGGAGAAGCTTATGAAAATTTCCAATAAACTGTACGACATTCTCAAGTGGGTGGTCATCATCGTGCTGCCCGCCATGGCCACGCTGTATAAGGCGCTGTCCGCCGTGTGGGCGTGGCCGTATGCCAACGAGGTCGTCACCACCATCACCGCCGCGGACACCTTCCTGGGCGCCGTGCTGTGCATCTCTGCGGCCACTTATAATTATAATAAGGAGGACGGCGGCAATGCCTAAGGTCTATCTGTCCCCCAGCAACCAGACGGAGAACCGCTACGCCTACGGCAGCACCAACGAGGCCGAGCAGTGCGGCCGCATCGCCGAGGCGTGCCGTGCGGCATTGGAGCGCAGCGGCGTAAGCGTCAAGGTCGGTCACATGATCTCCATGCAGCAGAAGTGCAGCGAGTCCACCGCCTTCGGCGCGGAGCTGCACGTTCCCATCCACACCAACGCCTTTAACGGCAGCGTCATGGGCACGCGGATGTTCTGCTACAACACGGGCAAGGGCATGGCGGCCTGCAAGGCCATTTT
>OMQS01000187.1 GCA_900313295.1 uncultured Eubacteriales bacterium | reverse complement strand
GGGATGATGGAGCGGTGCTTCGTCTTCTGCAGGGGCTTATCCAGCACAAGGATCATAGACGGCAGCACGGTGACGCAGCCCAGCACGCCCAGCAGCACGCCCTTGGCCATGACGATGCCCAGATCCCGACCCAGCGTGAAGCTCATGAAGCACAGGGCGATGAAGCCGGAAATGGTGGTCACGGAGCTGCCGATGACGCTGGTGAGAGTGGCGTGGATGGCGGTGGCCATGGCGTCCTCTTTGCTTTCACAAAGCGGCAGCTGCTCGTTGTAGCTGTGCCAGAGGAAGATGGAGTAGTCCATGGTGACGGCCAGCTGCAGCACGGCGGACAGCGCCTTGGTGATGTAGGAAATCTCGCCCAGGAAGAAGTTGGTGCCCAGATTCAGCAGGATCATGGCGCCGATGGAGGCCAGGAACACGAAGGGGATCAGCCAGCCGTCCAAAAACAGCAGCATGGCCACGCACGCCAGCGCTACGGCCAGCGCCACATAGATCGGCTCCTCCTGCTCGCACAGGTCTTTCAGGTCGACTACCAGAGCCGTCATGCCGGACACGAAGCACTGCTTGCCGCAGATGCTGCGGATCTGCGTCACGGCGTCCATGGTGACATCCTCCGAGGTGCCGGAGTCGAAGAACACGGCCATCATGGTGGAATGGTCGGAGTTGAAGGCCTTGTAGACCTTCTCCGGCAGTAGCTCCATGGGGACGGACAGGTCGGCCAGAGAGTCGTACCACAAAACGGTATCCACGTGTTCCACCTGTTCCACCTGCTGCTTCAGGGCGGCCACATCTTTATTGGGCATATCCTCAAAGATGAGGAAGGTGAAGGCACCCTTGTTAAAGTCCTTCAGCAGCTCATTCTGGCCGATGACGGTGTCTATATCCTCCGGCAGATAGGTCAGCATATCGTAGTTGACCCGTGTGCCGATCATGCCGAACACCGACGGCACCAGGAGAGCCGCGGTCAAAATCAAGATGAGTATGCGGTGCTTTACCACCGCTTTGCCAAAACGCATTTACGATTCCTCCCATTCTTCAAAATCATCCGAAACGATCACGTCCGGTTGCTGGTTATCCACGATCTTCACCATGCTGATGGCAACGCCCAGATTCAGCAGCCCCTCCGACACGAAGGAAATGCCCAGCAGAACGGTGACGGCTGTGGCGGCGACGGCGGGGGAGAGGGTGATGAGCAGCCCGATAAGCCCCGTCACACCGGCCAGCACCAGCGTCACCCACCACTGGCGGATGCCGAAGGCTCTGGCGTCCAACGCCGTGCGGATCCGGAAGAGGCTGTCGGCCATGATGCAGATGCCGTAGGCCGCGCACAGAAAGACCACGGCCTCGTTGTGGCGGATGAGGGTGATGATGCCCAGCACGCACAGCAGGATGCCGAACTGCAGGTCATACTGAAACGCCAACCGGAACAGATCCCTTGACCAGTAGCCCACCAGCTTGATAAGTCCGAAGACCAGAAGGGCGATGCCGAAAAATATGCCGATGAAGGATTGGGATGGCGCAGGCCGCAGGATCATCAGAAGTCCTGCCAGCGTGAAAACGGCGGAAATGATGATGTAGCCGTATTTGGCCACCTTCATGGGGACGGCAGAACGCAGCTTCATGTGGTACACCTCCTGTTTGTTTTTTCCTGATTGCAGGAGAGAGAATACTACGGCCGGAGGCTTTTGACCACGGGCAAACAGACCGTCCGTGCCTGAAAATCAGACACGGATGGTTGAATTGGCCAAAAATTAGGCACGGGGGTGTCCCGTGCCTAAAATAATATGTTGCTCTTGCTTTCGTCACACCTGATCCCGCAGCAGGCGGGCGATCTCGGTGGCCATGTCCCGCTTCAGCAGGAAAATGCGGCGGATGGAGCGCATATGCTCCTCGGACATGCCGCTGTCCAGCCAGCCGATGGTCAGCCCGAAGCATACGCATTTATAATAGTCAACAATGGTCTTCCTGTCCTCGGGGGGAATAGGCTCCTGCGCCAGAGCGGTGTCCGCATAGCTGCTGACAAAGTATTCGCACACCTGCATCAGCTTGCGCTCAAACACCTCCCAGCTCACGGAGCGGTAGATGTGCAGAATGGCGCGGCGGTGCTGGGAGGCAAACTCTATAACGGCGTCGAACCCGTCCACAATGGTGGTCACGGAGGGGTAGGCGCGGATGATGGCCTCGGCGTCCTCCTTGATGATCTCCTCAATGAGGGCGGGGATGTCCTGGTAGTGGTAGTAAAAGGAGTTGCGGTTGATGCCGCACCGCTCCACAATGTCCTTCACGGTGATGTCGTTCAGGGGGCGCTCCTCCAGAAGATGGATGAAGGTCTCCTTGATCGCCCGTCGGGTGAAATTCGCCATGCGGATGTCCTCCCTTTCAGCGGTATTTTCTATAAGTATAGCACAGAGCGGACGAAAATCCAAGAGGAAGATGCAGCCCGCTCCGCTGCGGCACGCGCCGGCGGGGCAGACCCTGCAAATTGCGGCTCTTTTTTGCGTTGTTATTGACGCAGAACGGCAAGTGGGTGTATAATACGGTGATTTAGTATGCGGAGGTAGACCCTTTATGTGGATCGCTGACGGTTGGAAAGATTATGAGCTGCTGGATTGCGGCGGCGGAGAAAAGCTGGAGCGCTGGGGCCGGCAGATATTGGTGCGACCGGATCCGCAGGCTATCTGGGAAACAGATCATAAAAATGCCGGCTGGCGGCAGGCCAATGCCCGTTACAGCCGCTCCTCCACAGGCGGCGGCCACTGGGACAAGCGCAAGCTCCCCGAGCAGTGGCCCATTGCCTATAAAGATCTGTGCTTTCAGGTGAAGCCCATGAACTTCAAGCACACGGGGCTGTTCCCCGAGCAGGCGGCCAACTGGGACTTTGCCATGGAGCAGATCCGAAACGCCGGCCGCCCCATTCGGGTGCTGAACCTCTTTGCCTACACCGGCGGTGCCACTGTGGCCTGCGCCGCAGCGGGCGCTTCCGTGTGCCATGTGGACGCCGCCAAGGGTATGGTGGCCTGGGCCAAGGAAAACGCCAAAGCCTCCGGCCTCAGCGAGGCGCCCATTCGCTGGATCGTGGACGACTGTGCCAAGTTCGTGGAGCGGGAGATCCGGCGGGGCAAGACCTACGACGCCATCATCATGGATCCGCCCTCCTACGGCCGCGGCCCTGGCGGCGAGGTGTGGAAGCTGGAGGACAACCTCTACCCCTTCGTGAAGCTCTGTGCCCGCGTGCTGTCGGATAAGCCCCTGTTCGTGATCTTGAATTCCTACACCACGGGGCTTGCACCCTCGGTGCTGGGGTATATTCTGCAGGTGCTCATCGGCAAAGAGCGGGGCGGCAAGGTCACCTGGGACGAGCTGGGTCTGCCGTGCACCGAAAGTGGCATGGCGCTGCCCTGCGGCGCCACGGGTCGGTGGATGAGCGAATAAAAACAGCGCAATAAGAAATGAGATAAATACTATGTCAACTATGCTGCAAACGGAAAAACTCACCTTCACCTATCCGGCGGAGGAGGGGGGACGACAGGAGTCCTCCGCTCTGCGGGAGGTGGATCTGGAGATAGAAAAGGGGAGCTTTGTGGCCGTGCTGGGTCACAACGGCTCCGGTAAATCCACTTTGGCCAAGCACATGAATGCCGTACTGCTGCCCACCGGCGGCAAGGTGTGGGTGGAGGGAATGGACACACAGGATGCACAGCTCCTGCTGGAGATCCGCCGACGCATCGGCATGGTGTTTCAGAACCCCGATAATCAGATCGTGGCTAACGTGGTGGAGGAGGATGTAGCCTTCGCACCGGAAAACCTGGGCGTGCCGTCGGCGGAAATTCGCAGGCGGGTAGATGACGCTCTGGAGGCCGTGGGCATGGCGGAATACGCCCGCCACGCGCCGCACCTGCTCTCCGGCGGTCAGAAGCAGCGCATCGCCATTGCCGGCGTCATCGCCATGGAGCCGGAATGCATCGTGCTGGACGAGTCCACAGCCATGCTGGATCCCGTAGGCCGGCGGGAGGTGCTGGACACCGTGCACCGACTGAATCGGGAGCGGGGCATCACCGTGGTGCTCATCACCCACCACATGAACGAGGCCATGGAGGCCGACAGGGCTATTGTCATGAACAGAGGCCGCATCGCCATGGACGGCACACCCCGAGCGGTATTTGCCAAGGTGGAGGAGCTGCGGGCA
Source organism: uncultured Eubacteriales bacterium (assembly GCA_900313295.1). Classification (GTDB taxonomy): domain Bacteria; phylum Bacillota; class Clostridia; order Oscillospirales; family Oscillospiraceae; genus Vescimonas. Next base: position 8,850 of record OMQS01000187.1, on the reverse strand, counting down.
CTGGGTCTTGCGGCGCCGGACACGGTGGAGCTGCTGTATGAATTGCGGAGCCGGGGCATAGACGTCCCTTTGGATGCTATGACCGTGGAGGAGTGTGCAGATGCCATCTGCCGCGCCTTTTCCGACGAGATAAAAGGGGAATAAACAGATTTGAAACCGATCATAGAAGCAAAGGCTCTCACGCACACCTACAGTGCGGGGACACCTTTTGAACACAAAGCCATTGACAACGTGGAGCTGCAGGTCATGCCCGGGGAGTTTCTGGGCATCATCGGCCACACCGGCTCCGGCAAGTCCACTCTCATCCAGCATCTCAACGGCCTGCTGCGTCCCACGGACGGGCAGATCCTGCTGGACGGGGAGGACATTTGGGCAAAGCCTAAAGAGATCCGCAAGGTGCGTTTTCAGGTGGGGCTGGTGTTCCAGTATCCGGAGTACCAGCTCTTTGAGGAAACGGTGTATAAAGACATCGCCTTCGGTCCGAAAAACATGGGGCTGCAGGGGGAGGAGATCGACCGGCGGGTGCGTCAGGCGGCGGTTTTCGCCGGACTGGACGAGGATATACTGGAGCGTTCGCCCTTCGAGCTGTCCGGCGGACAGAAGCGTCGGGTGGCCATCGCCGGCGTCATCGCCATGGAGCCGAAGGTGCTGATCCTGGACGAGCCTACGGCGGGGCTTGACCCCCGCGGTCGGGAGGCCATTCTCGCCCAGCTGCGCGCCTACCACGAGCAGAAGGGCAGCACCATCATTCTGGTGAGTCATTCCATGGAGGAGATCGCCCGAAACGTGGATCGCATCGTGGTCATGAGCCACGCCCACAAGCTCATGGACGGCACGCCGGAGGAGGTCTTCTCCCGCGCGGAGGAGCTGCTGCAGGTGGGGCTGGACGTGCCGCAGGTCACAAAAGTGGCCATGGAGCTGCAAAAAAGAGGCCTGCTGCGTGACAGCAGCGTGTATACCATCGAGGAGCTGGCACGCCGCCTGCTCACCCTGAAAGGGGGCGAGGGGCAGTGCTGAAAGATATTACGCTTGGCCAGTTTTTCCCCGGGAATACCGTGGTGCACCGGCTGGATCCCCGCACGAAGATACTGGCGGTGATCCTCTACATCGTGGCGCTGTTCTGCGCCGACAGCGTGCTGACCTACGCCATTGTGGCGGCGGTGCTGACGGTGTGCATCCTGGCCTCCAAAGTGCCGTTCCGGTCTTTGACCAAGGGCTTAAAGCCCATTTTGATCATCGTCATCTTCACGGCGGTCATGAACCTGTTTTTCACCAAGGGCACGGCCATATGCGACCTCTGGCTCCTGCGCCACATCACCTGGGAGGGTCTTGCGGCGGCGGTGAAGATGATCCTGCGCATCCTCATGCTCATCATGGGCACGTTCCTCATGACCTACACCACCAGCCCCATTGCCCTGACGGACGGGCTGGAGTCCCTGCTGGGCTTTTTGAAAAAGATCAAGGTGCCGGTGCATGAGCTGAGCATGATGATGTCCATCGCTCTGCGCTTCATCCCCACCCTCATTGAGGAAACGGACAAGATCATGTCCGCCCAGAAGGCCAGAGGTGCCGACTTTGAATCCGGCAATATTCTCCAGCGCGCCAAGGCGCTGGTGCCCATCCTGGTGCCGTTGTTCATCTCCGCCTTCCGCCGAGCCGACGAGCTGGCCACGGCCATGGAGTGCCGCTGCTATCACGGCGGTGAGGGGCGCACGGCGCTGCATGTGCTGCATTATAAGACGGCGGACTGGCTGGTGCTGGCAGGCTTTGCGGCGCTGGCGGCCGGCATCATCGTGCTGGGCAAATTCGGCCTGTAAAATACTGTTAAGAAAGGATGCGCCATGCGGAATATTGCGCTGATACTCATGTATAACGGCACGGCCTACCACGGCTGGCAGGTGCAGAAAACCGAAAAGACCGTGGCGGAAACGCTGGAAAAGGGTCTGTCCATGGTGTGTGGAGAAAAGATCAAGTGCGTGGGCTGCGGCCGGACGGACGCCGGCGTGCATGCCGAGCACTATGTGGCCAGTTTTCACACCGGCTCCCGCATCCCCGTGGAGCGCATCCCCTTTGCGGTGAACACCCACATTCCCGAGGACATCGTGGTGCGCAGCGCCTTCGAGGTGGCGGAGGATTTCAACGCCATTGGCTCCTGCATCAAAAAAGAGTACACCTACCGCATCTATAACTCCCGCATCAAAAACCCCTTCTATGTCCATCGGGCGTATTTTTACCCCAAGCGGCTGGACGAGGCGCTCATGGATCGGGCGGCCAGAATGTTCGAGGGAACCCACGATTTTGCCGCCGTGCGCTCCGTGGGCACCAACGTGAAAAGCACCGTGCGCACCATTCATTACTGCCGCGTGCAGCGGCGGGGGGAGCTGCTGGAGCTGAAGGTGTGCGCCAACGGCTTCCTATATAATATGGTGCGTGCCATCACCGGCACGGTGCTCTACGCCGCCGAGGGTAAGCTTCTGCCGGAGGACATTCCCCAGATCCTTGACTCCGGCAACCGCACGCTGGCAGGGCCAACGGCGCCCCCCGGCGGACTGTATCTCACACGGGTCTGGTATGAGGATGAACGACTGAATGGAACAGATGAAATTTGAAATGGGCGATCCCCAGCAGGAAGCGCCCAAGCGCATCAAAAAGAAAACGGCGCCCCGCAGAACGCTGCGGGTGCTGCTGGCAGTGGTTGCTCTGGTGCTGGCGGCGGTGGCGGCCTTTGTGCTGCTGGATCGCACCGCCTTTGACGGCCTGCGCCGCAGCATTGCCTATATGCAGGCGGAAAAGGACGAGAGCGGCTGCGCCAAGCTCTACCAGTACAACGGCGACGGCACCAGCGTCTACGCCGATCTGGACGGCTGCCTGCTGGTGGCATCCGGCAAGGAGATCACCCTGCTGGACGCCAAGGGCAACGCCGTGTACCATACGGCGCTGCAGGCGGGGCAGGTGGCCGTGACCGCGGAGGACGGCTTTGCCGTCGTGTACGAGATCGGCGGAAAGAGCCTGCACCTGCTGGACAGCAAAGGGCTTGTGAAGGAAATGACCATAGAGGGGGAAATTTTCTCCGTGGAAATGGGCGCCGGCGGCAAATTTGCCGTGACGCTGAAAAAAACAGGATATAAAACGGCTGTGTCCGTCTATAATGGCAAGGGTGAGCCGCTGTATGAATTCAGTTCCGCGCAGAAGTATCTCATGACTGCCGCCGTGTCGGAAAACGGCAAATACATGGCGGCTGCGGCCATGGGGCAGGACAGCGGCACTTTCGTCAGCTCCCTGCAAATTTACAAGCTCACCTCCGACACCCAGCAGGCCGATGCCTCCGTGGACGGCGGCGTATACGAACTGGGCGCGGTGGACGGCCGCTTCTGCGCCGTCACGGACAAGGCGCTGTGCTTCGTGAAGAACGACGGCGCGGTGACGGAGTACAGCTATCAGGGCGCAACGCTTTCCCGCTGTAGTCTTGGAGGCGGAAAATTTGCCGCCGTGCTGCTGGAGAACTATTCCTCCGGCGGCCTCACCCATCTGGCCACGGTGAACACGGCCGGCGAGGAGATCGCCTCTCTGGCCGTGGAGAGCGAGGTGCTGGATCTGTCGGCGGCGGGGCGCTATCTGACGGTGCTTTACAGCAATCGGCTGGTGATCTACGACCAGAAACTGCAGCCCTGCACCGTTTTGGAGGACGTCAGCTCCGCCCGTCGGGTGCTGATGCGAGCTGACGGCTCGGCGGTGCTGGTGGGCACCAATGCCGCCAGTCTGTATCTGCCGTAAAAGAGGAGAAAGGGTATGATTTGGATTGATCTTGTGATCGTCGGCGTGCTGCTGTTGGGCTTGGGCATCGGCGCAAAGCGCGGCTTTTTGCAGACGCTGGGCAGTCTGGCCGCCGTGGTGGTGTCTTTCGTCGGCGCGGGGCTGGCCGCTGCCGCTCTGTCGGGGACGGTGGCCAAGTGGATCCGCCCCCTTTTGGAAAAGAAAATAGAGGGAAGTGCCGCTTCCGGCGACAGCGCCGCCGCCATGGTGGAGCAGGCCGGCTTCTTCGGCGAGACCGCTAGGCGCATCGCCAACAGCGTGGGCGACATGGTGCAGCAGACCAAGGAGTCGCTGGTCACTGCCGTAACGGACGGCATCGCTCAGTCCATGGCGTACGCCATTGTCTATCTGGCGGCGTTCGTGATCTCAATGATCCTTTGCCGCCTGCTGCTGCGGGCGCTGAAGCTGGTGGGCAGGCTCCCGGGGCTTCACCTGCTGGATCTGCTGGGCGGCGGCGCGCTGGGACTGGGCGCCGCGGCGCTGCTGGTGTTTCTGGCCGTGTGGCTGCTGCAGCGGCTGCAGCTGGTCATCACGCAGGACATGGTGCAGCAGTCTGCGCTGCTGAGATTCTTTACGGAGCACGCCCCCATGGACTGGTTCACATCCCTGTAAACCCCAAAGCCCCTTCGTAGAGGTCGGAGGGCAGGAAAAAACGGAGGAAACTATGCAACCTACTCTTTGCGCAAGATGTAAGAAAAACGTGGCTGTGGTGTTCATCTCCCGGATGAACGAAAAAAATGAACAGATCAGCGAGGGTCTGTGCCTGCAGTGCGCCGCCAAGCTGGGTCTGCCGCAGGTGGAGGACATGATGAAGCGCATGGGCATCACGCCGGAGGATCTGGAGAGCCTTAGCAGCGAAATGATGCAGGCCTTCGGCGGCGCCGAGGAGCTGGAGGATATGCCCGAGGACGAAAGCGGCGAAGACGAGGACGAGAGCGGCAAGACCGCCACCTTCCCGTTTTTGAACCGTCTGTTCGGCGGCAGCCAGACGCCTGCGGAGAAGCAGCCCGCGGAGGGTTCCGGTCAGAGTCGGGACAGTAAGGGCGGCAAAACGGAGAAAAAGCGCAAATTTTTGGATAATTACTGCATCAACCTCTCCCGCCGTGCCCGCGAGGGCAAGCTGGACGCCGTCATCGGGCGGGAGCAGGAGATCGAGCGCGTGGTGCAAATTCTGAACCGCCGCCAAAAGAACAACCCCTGTCTCATCGGCGAGCCGGGCGTCGGCAAGACCGCCATCGCCGAGGGACTGGCGCAGCGCATCGCCGCCGGCGAAGTCCCCTTCAAGCTGCGGGACAAGGAGGTCTACCTGCTGGATCTCACGGCGCTGGTGGCCGGCACGCAGTTCCGTGGCCAGTTCGAGAGCCGCATGAAGGGTCTTATCGAGGAAATCCGCAAGGCCGGCAATATCATTCTGGTCATTGACGAGGTGCACAACATCGTGGGTGCCGGCGACGCCGAAGGCAGCATGAATGCCGCCAATATTCTCAAGCCCGCCCTCTCCCGCGGCGAGATTCAGGTCATCGGTGCCACTACCTTCAATGAATACAGGAAATACATTGAAAAGGATTCCGCCCTGGAGCGCCGCTTCCAGCCGGTGACGGTGGCGGAGCCGAATATCGAGGACACTCTGCAGATCCTCAAGGGCATCGCCCATTACTATGAAAACTACCACGGCGTGCAGATCCCCGAGGGCGTTCTGCGCCAGGCGGTCACCCTGTCCGAGCGCTATATCACCGACCGTTTCCTGCCCGACAAGGCCATCGACCTCATCGACGAGGCCTGCTCCGACCTGAACCTCCACGACGCCTCCATCAACCGCCGCATGGAGCTGAAGCGGGATCTGGAGAACATCACCTTCGAGCGGGAGACCCTCATGTCCGCTGAGCCGGAGGAGGGCAAGGAGTTCACGCCCGAGGAGCTGGAGCAGCGCTATGCCCGCATCGCCGATCTGCGCAGCCAGGAGATGCGCTTGCAGGAGGAGCTGACGGAGATCGAGAAGAAGGGCGCCCCCCAGCTCACCATGGAAAATATCGCCCGCGTCATTGAAATGTGGACGAAGATCCCCGCCAGCAAGATCCGCGAGGAAGAGTTCCGCCGCCTGTCCGAGCTGGAGGAGCGGCTGAAAAAGCACATCGTGGGGCAGGACGAGGCGGTGGCCGCCGTGGCGGCTGCCATCCGGCGCAACCGCGTGGGCATCTCCCCCAAGCATAAGCCCGTGAGCTTCATCTTCGTGGGCAGCACCGGTGTAGGCAAGACGGAGCTTGTCAAGCAGCTGGCCGACGATCTGTTCCACGCACCGGAGTCCCTTATCCGGCTGGATATGTCGGAATTTATGGAGAAGCACTCCGTGTCCCGCATCGTCGGCTCGCCTCCGGGCTATGTGGGCTATGACGAGGCCGGCCAGCTCACGGAAAAAATTCGCCGCAAGCCCTATTCCGTGGTGCTGTTTGATGAAATTGAAAAGGCACATCCCGACGTTCTGAATGTGCTGCTGCAAATTCTGGACGACGGCCAGATCACCGACGCCCACGGCCGCAAGGTGAATTTTGAAAACACCGTCATCGTCATGACCTCCAACGCCGGCTCCGACAAGAGCGGCGGCGCCGTAGGCTTTGGCCGCAGCGGCGACGAGCTGGGCAAGGAGCGGGTGATGAAGGCGCTGCAGGAGTTCCTGCGGCCGGAGTTCATCAACCGCGTGGATGAGATCGTGTATTTCCACCAGCTCACGAAAGAAAACTTTGCCGGCATCGCCCGCATCATGCTGGGCGAGCTGACGGATTCCCTGGGTGCCAAGGGCTTCACCTTCCTGTATGACGACGCTTTGGTAGACTATCTCGTGGAAAAATCCTATTCCGCAGCCTATGGCGCCCGCAATCTGCGCCGCTGCATCCAAAAGGAACTGGAGGATCCCATGGCAGCGCGCATCATCGAGAGCTTCGACCACCCCATCACCCATATCCGTGCCACCGCCGCAGACGGCAAGGTGGCGCTGGAAACGCTGTAAGGAGGAGCCATGCTGTTTCGCAAAAAAATAGACCCCCGCTGCGCCTACTGCGCCAAGGGCACCCGCATCAGCGATGAGGAGGTGGCCTGCGTCAAGTGCGGCATCGTGGCGGTGGAGCACCATTGCGGCGCCTTTCGCTACGATCCCCTCAAGCGTATTCCGCCCCGTCCGGTGAAGCTGCAGACGGGGGAGCTGAAGCAGGAGGATTTTGACCTGTAAGGAGGCTGCGTTATGGAGCTGAAAAAGATCTGGGCCGTGTATTTCAGCGGCACCGGCACCACCCGCCGCACGGTGGAGCGCATCGCCTGCGGCCTCGCCGAAAAGCTGAGCCTGCCCGTGGAAAAAGTGGATTTTTCCCGCCCGCCGGTGCGGCAGCAGGAGCTGCGATTTGATGCTGCAGATTTGGTGGTGCTGGGCACGCCGGTATATGCCGGCCGTGTGCCCAATGTGTTGCTGCCGTTTTTGCAGAAAAAGATCGCAGGCGGTGATGCCTTGGCTGTGCCCGTGGTGCTGTTCGGCAACCGGAATTATGACGACGCGCTCATAGAGCTGCGGAATATTCTGGCTGCGGACGGGCTGCACCCCGTTGCTGCGGCCGCCTTTGTGGGAGAGCATTCCTTTTCCCGTGTATTGGGGCAGGGAAGACCCAACGAAACCGATGAGGCGCTCATGGACGAGTTTGCCGCCGAAACGGCGGACTTGGTGCGCCGTCTGCCCGCGGCGCCGGAGAAGCCTGTTGCTGTTAGAGGGCAGGAGCCGCTTCGTCCCTACTATACCCCCCGCGACCGCGCCGGCAACCCCATTAATATCTTAAAGGTAAAACCCAAGACGGATATGACCCGCTGCGGCGGCTGCGGCTTCTGCGCCGAGATATGCCCCATGGGTTCCATCGACCCGACGGACGTGTCGGCGGTGCGTGGCATCTGCATCAAGTGCTGCGCCTGCGTCAAGGGCTGCCCCACCGGCGCAAAATACTTCGATGATGCGGGGTATCTCTACCACCAGCACGAGCTAGAGGCGCAGTACGCCCGTCCTGCGGAGAACGAAGTATTCTATTTATAAATGTATTACATAAAAAACCGGCTTTCTCAGGAAAGCCGGTTTTTCCTTATTCGTTTACAATGGATAGGAGCTGGCGCAGATCCTGGATCTCATAGTCGATCCGCAGCCCGTCCGGAGCGGCCAGCCCCTGGGGATTGTACCAGCAGCAGGCGAGCCCATAGTTGTTGGCGCCCCGCATGTCGCTGGAAACGGAATCCCCCACCAGCAGGCAGTTCTCCTGCGCGGCGTCCGGAATGCGGGAGAACACATAGTCAAAATATTCCACCGAGGGCTTGCTGGCGCCGGCCTCCTCGGAGATGAAGGCGTCCGAGATGTAGGGCAGGATGTCGCTGGCGGCCAGCCGCGCTTTCTGCACGGCGGCCACGGCGTTGGTGACGATGTAGAGCCGGTGGCTCTGCGCCAGCGCGCGGCACACCTCCAGCGCGTGGGGCATCAGCACGGTGTTGGTTTTCAGACTCTCCAAATGGATGTCGTTGCACTGCACCGGATCGGCCTGCAGGCCAAACCGCTGCAAGTATCGCCGGAATCGCTCCACCACCAGAAAATCTTTGCTGCATTCACCTCGGTCAAAGGCGCCCCACAGCTCATCGTTGATTTTCTCGTAGGCGTGGAATAATTGGTCGCTGTCCGGCAGCTTGCACACACGGCACACCTCGGCGAAGGCGCGGCGGTTGCCGGCGTTGAAATCAAATAATGTGTTGTCTGCGTCCAGCAGAAGGATGGGGTAGCGGCTCATAGACGGTTTCTCCTTGTCGATTTGCGCCTATGATACCACTTTTTCCGGAAAAAAGAAAGGGGGCGGGACAGCCATAGGTACAAATAATGGCAGAAATCAAAAAAAGTAAAAATAAGGCTTGACAAGAGGGCGTGGGGCGTGATACTCTAACGAAGTCGTCGAAAGGCGGCGGCTGCGGAAAGGAAGCCGAGAGCGCAGAAAAAACTTGGAAAAAGTTGAAATTAGTGCTTGACAT